>JBCDFI010000407.1:0-5259 GCA_039178155.1 Cyanobacteria bacterium P01_H01_bin.105 | reverse complement strand
GTATCGACGTCAACCAGCTGCCCCTGATTGCTATTGTTGAATTCGTTTGATTCGGCAACACTATTCCCAGAGTCGATAATCATGCCCACGGTGTAGTCACCATTACCACCGTTAGCTAACCAGAAGGCATCGTTTATACCCGGCATGGTGAGCTGAGTAGTTAACGTGCCGGTAGCAGCCCCGGCGGCAAGACTACTGAGGGAGACACTGCCTAAGAATCTATCATTTGTACTAATGAAGTCATTACCAGAAAGGTAGAAAGAAACGTCATAGTTACCAGTGGCAGCGTTGCCGAGATTACTGATATCAAACTCAAAGGCAAAGGTACTGCCTGCCGTCTGGGGCTCTAGGATAACATTGGCCGAAGTGGCAACGAGATCAGCTACGCCTAAGGTGTTGTTGATCACAACATCGTCCCAATCTAGAAGAAAACCAGTATTTCTATTATTGAGTTCGTTAGATTCGGCAACTTGATTTAGAGGATCAATGACCATTCCGATGTGATAAGTGCCATCGCCTAAATTTGTTTGCCAAAATGGAGCGTTGATCCCTGGCAAGGTCAAGCTGGTTGTAAAGGTACCTGTGGAGGAGTTTGAACCAAGACGACCAGTAATAGTATCAAAACCAAGAAGTATATCGAATCCAGAGTTGGGATCAATGGTGTTGTTTTTTGATAGATAAAAAGAGACTCGAAATGGCCCATTGGCAGCAGTTCCAAAATTTCCAAGTTCGTATTCAATGTCGAATGTACTGCCTGCAACGAGGGGCTCATTTAAGACATCGAAATCTTGACCAAATAGATCGGGCATTATGGTTTCCATCTCCAGGGTAGACACACATACGTATCACCAGAGAGAGAGAACTTATTCACGCAACGTGAACGTTTTTTACTCAACGAGAACAGAATGGCTAGAAAAAATCTATAAGCCACAAGTTTTCTAGCTAAGCTTTTAGATCTTTTTATAAGAAAATTGGGGTTGAAACACAGCTGTGACAAATCGGTCAATGCCTGCTAGATCTTGGTGTGTCTGAATGGTCTGGTAACTATGTTTTTGAGCTAGCAAGGTTCTAATCTCTTTGCTTTGTCCTTCCATATGTTCTGTTAACCATAGCCCACCTGGTTCGAGAAATTTAGGAGCCTGGCCAACTAGGTAACGGATATCATTCAGGCCATCGTCTCCTCCATCAAGCGCTTGATGGGGCTCATGTCGGGCAACTTCGGGGTCCAAACTTAAAACTGTTGTACTGGGGATATAAGGAGGGTTAGTAATAACTCCCGATAGTGTGCTTTGCCAAGCGCTGATGGGGGCAAACCAACTACCTTGGCAAAAGGTAATGTTACTGACCTTGTTCCGAGCGGCATTTTGTCTGGCAATTTTTAAGGCAGCTGGGCTGATGTCAACCGCTAAAATCTGAGCTTTGGGAAAGGTTTTGGCTAGCGAGATCGCAATTGCTCCACTGCCCGTACCCAAATCAGCCCACACCTGCGGACTGGAAATTACACCTTGCTGTTCTACCCAAGCCTGAACAATATCTACTATCAACTCTGTTTCAGGCCGAGGTATCAGTACATCGGGCGTCACCGTCAGCATCAAATCTCGCCACGGTGTTTCCCCGACCAGATACTGTACCGGTACCCGATTAGTTAAACGACGCTGCCATTGCTGAGTTAACCAATCAAGCGAATGCCGTAAAGGCACTACTGCTCGATCACGATATATCCCTAAGCTGAGTTCCGACTGGCTCAGGTAACTAATACCCTGTAAAAACCAATCCACTTCGTAAGGAGGTACATGAGCCTTTTGGGCACCAACGCAAGCTGTCAGCCGCCATTGATAAAGCGCCTCCCCAGATACTGAGCTATCGTCAGAACTCAAACTCAAACCTCAAATCACAGGCCTTGATTTCCGTGTAAATTCGGTCCGTAGATCCTCATTACTTCTAACCTAACACCCTCAAAATACTAGCAATTGAAGCTATATCGTCTGATTCTTTCAGCACCTCAACCGCGTTCTGAAACTCACCTTCTTTAACCTCGTGGGTAACGATGACGAGTTCTGCCAAATTGTCTTGAAGACCAATTTGCACAATAGACTCAAGGCTCAAATGATGCTGACCAAAAATATCACCTAGGTGACCAATGACACCCGGCTTATCTTTGACCATTAACCGTAGATAAAAGCGACTCTCCAACGCCTCCATGGGAGTGATGGTCTTATAGTCACTGTAAGCTTGGCTTAGTAATGGATTTGGCAATTTTTCCTCTGCTGGAGACTCCATATGGAGCGTTGCCGCAATCGCCATAATATCTGAGACGATAGCACTCGCTGTCGGACCTTCACCTGCGCCAGGACCGTAGAACATAACCTGACCGATGGGATCGCCTTCGACTAAAACTGCATTATTAACGCCGTTAACACTAGCCAGAGGGTGCCCTAAAGGAACGAGGGTGGGATGAACCCGGAGTTGAATCGTGTCTGACTGGTCTCCGTTTTGGGGGTTGCGTTTTGCGATCGCAAGCAATTTAATCACAAATCCCAAGGTTTCCGCATAGTCCACATCTACCGCACTAACGTTACGAATCCCCTCCGTAAAGATATCTTCGCGACGAATTTTGCCCCCAAAGGCAATCGACGCCAAAATAGCAATTTTATCTGCCGCATCTAGACCATCCACATCTGCTGTCGGATCGGCCTCGGCATATCCCAAAGCTTGAGCATCCGTCAGAATGGGCTCAAAATCCCCCCCCTCTGACTGCATGCGGGTCAATATATAGTTAGTCGTACCATTAATAATGCCGGTTACCGTCTCAATTCGATTTACACCTAAAGCTCGCTGCAATGGTTGAATGACAGGAATCCCTCCACCCACAGCAGCCTCGTAAAGCACATACACTCCAGCTTTTTTTGCGGCCTCAGCAATTTCGTTACCATAGCGAGAAATGACCGCTTTGTTGGCAGTCACCACATGCTTACCGTCCTCAATTGCCTCTAAAATCAGCGACCGAGCAGGCTCCAATCCACCAATGACTTCGACCACAATATCGATGTCAGGATCGGTAACAATTGCTTCGAGGTCAGTAGTCAAATAATCCTCAGACAAATCCACAGAACGAGGTTTATCCAAAGAGCGGACACCCACCCTATGAATTTCCAAGGTTTGCAGTAGTGGATGACGCTGGGCCGCGTCTAACAAAATCTTGGCCGTGCCTGTCCCTACGGTGCCCAGACCTAACAATCCAACCTTAAAAACCAATGTGCTATCCCGCTCGGTTTACCATAGACCATTGTAAAAGCCAGGTAACCCTAAGATTCACCTGGCTTTTACATATTATTGATGCGATATCACCACAGACTAGATCAGTAAGATCTAGTAAGTTTCAACGTGCCAGCGATGAGCTTTCTTCATAGCTTTACGATACTCGGTCCAGTCTGCACCAGTCTTAGCCGCTGCTGCTGTAAGAGCTTCATCGATTCCACCCTCCATGCCACGTAGACCGCAGATGTAAACATGGGTCTTCTCATCTTGAATCAAACTCCAAAGCTCATCGGCATGCTCAGCAATACGATGCTGAATATACATGCGACCACCTTCTGAGTTTTGCTGCTCACGACTAATCGCATAGGTTAGACGGAAGTTGTCAGGATACTTAGCCTGCATTTCTTCCAGTTCTTCCTTATACAGAATATTGGGAGTCTTGGGTACACCGAAGAACAACCAGGCAAGACCGTTAAAGTTGTTGTAGTCAGGGTTAGCCTCGCGCTCCTTATCTTTGAACATACGCCATAGGTATGCACGGAAAGGAGCAATGCCAGTACCGGTACCCATCATGATCACCTTGGCATCGGGATCATCAGGTAAAAGCATCTCTTTCCCAACAGGGCCAGTAATCTTCACCTTAGTACCAGGATCTAGATTACAGAGATAAGTAGAGCAAACACCATTGATAGTTTCGCCACTCTCAGGATGCTGATAAGTAAGCTGACGAACACAAAGAGAAACCGTCTTGTCGTCTACGTCATCACCATGACGCGTCGATGCAATGGAATATAAACGTAACTTGTGGGGCTTACCTTTATCGTCAGTCCCCTCAGGGATAATGCCAATACTTTGGCCTTCCACATAAGCTAGGTCACCTTCAGACAAATCAAACTTGATGTGCTGAACAGTGCCTATACCACCTTCGGCAACCAAAGGTTCATTAGATAAACATTCGCCTAAATAAGGGGTTTTAGGCTTATAAGTATTAACCGGTACATTAGCACCAGGTTTCTTAGCTTTAGCTTTCGTTTCGGCCATAGGTTTATTTGCTGCAGGTGCTGTTTGAGCCACAGCAGCAGCTGGCAGAGTCCCGTTTGCCGCACGAATGCTGACAATTTCACCTCCCATACGCATAATCCGCCGAGTTTCTTCGGCCATACGCTTGTAAGGAACTGTTATGAAGGTGCTCCCACTCTGACGCACGGGCACTGTACTCCCGGCGGCCGAGACTAAACCCTTGACCTCATATATAAACAGACGGTTATCAGAAATACTGATACTACCGCCGATGACGCTCGAATTGTACATGCGCTGAACTTTTAGTATCTCCTAACCCTTCAGAAAATGGCTTAACCATCCATCTGAAAACTAATCATTCATCTAGCGTATCATTCTGAGCGAAGTGTTCTGACTATATGAGAAGGGCAACTGGAGAGACACGATCAATACACGGACTCCACTAAGCTCATGCTGTGATTCACCTTGTACCCTACCGAAAATGTTTGGACAAAAACTATAAAGTACGATGCTTTTATGATGTCTTTTGCTTTAATTCAGGTCACAAATCTAGTTCAAATGGGGTAATCACTCCTAAAACTGAATACAAAAATTTACGACGTTTTTTTAAAAAACCTCTCAACCCTTCTTGTTTAATAGGTTCTACGCTTTTAAAAAATCTGAGAGCTACGTGACAGATTGTAAAAAAACGAAAGTCTATTTATCATAAAGTACAAGCCAAAATCCTACCTGATGGTGATTACGGCCATCCTGATGTGGATGCTTGTGACATCCCCAAGTCCCCAAAGGGTTGATTATATTTCCCCAACTCTTTACCCATAGGGACTTGATGCCATATTAAGAGGATTTGAGATGACCATAGCAATGGGCCGTGCTGGAGCCAATCGAGGCGTCTTCGACGTCGTCGATGACTGGCTCAAGCGCGATAGATTTGTCTTCGTTGGCTGGTCCGGTTTGCTGCTGTTCCCTTGCGCCTTCTTG
>JBCDFI010000406.1:0-5269 GCA_039178155.1 Cyanobacteria bacterium P01_H01_bin.105 | reverse complement strand
TCATATGCGATCGCACCCCTACGCGGCGACAACAGCCCAATGATATTTTTTAACAAGGTCGTCTTACCCACACCGTTACGGCCAATCAGACAGATCATTTGCCCCCTAGGCACAGTGAGATCGACATCTCGTAAAATATGGCTCTCCCCATAGTAAAAATTAAGCCCCGAGATCTTGAGCATTGGGGCCGAAGAAGAAACCTCATGGGTAGGCTGAGAAGCTGTTATCGTCATAAATAATCAATAGGTAAAGGCGCAGATTTAGTCAGGAGCCAAGCCTGGATAACGAAAGGTATGGAGTAAAGCACAAGCTAACTAGCTAACCGGGCTGATGCAGCCGACTCTAAACGACTCACAGTCTCTGCAGGCAACGCTAGCAGGGTCATCAACTTCTGATATGCCGATGCTTCAGCTTGATTAATTTGATTAGCGCTAATCACTTCGTAGCTCAGCACTAGTGCCTGCTCACGCTGGGCAGGCGTTTGTAGCTGAGGCACCAGTTCTTCTAGAGGAATTCGCTTAGCTAATAAATCTCTCAGCTCCGTTTTTAAGGCCGTTTGTTCAGCTGGATCTTGGGCAAAGTGACGACTCAGCCGGTCAAGAATAATATCCTGCTCATCAGGATCAAAGCTGCCATCAGCCCAGGCCATCGTTGCCGCAATCCGCAGCAGTAACATCTGGTCCGGAGTTATTGAAGTCTCGGTACCTAGATAAACCTCAATCACACGAGGGTCGTTTTGCACTTCATCCATGGTGCCTTCACAGAGCACAGATCCTTCATGGAGAACGGTGACCTGACGGGCAATCTGACGCACAAATTCCATATCGTGCTCAATCACAATCACAGAATGGCTCTCGGCCAAGGAAATCAACAGCTCGCCCGTGCGTTCAGTTTCTTCGTCGGTAAGCCCCGCAACCGGCTCATCCACTAACAGTAAGTCAGGGGACTGGGCCACTAGCATGCCAATCTCAAGCCACTGTTTTTCGCCATGGGAAAGTAGAGCCGCAGGCTTATCTGCTTTGTGGTCTAACCCAATGGTTTCAAGCAACCCGCCAACAGTACGACGCTCGGCTTTGGGTGTGCTCTTAAATAGAGTAGATAATACGTTTTTGTTTTGGTTGCAGCACAGCTCTAAATTCTCGCGCGGGGTTAGGTTGAGATAGATACGCGGGGTTTGGAACTTGCGACCAATCCCTAAACGGGCAATATCATGTTCGGCACGACCGCTGAGCTTTTTACCTTTAAACTGCACCTTACCTTGGGTAGGCTGAACTTTGCCGGTAATAACATCTAGGAAAGTAGTTTTACCAGCGCCATTAGGACCGATAATCACACGCAGCTCACCTTCATTCATAGAAAAAGTGAGATTGTTGAGGGCCTTAAAGCCATCAAAGCTGACGGTGAGATCGTCGATTTCAAGAATTTTAGCCATTTTGGGAATGCGATGAGCGAGCAGTTTCGAGAAAGGCAGAGATTATTTTCCAGCTAATTCACGTTTTTCGCGTTTGACATCGGGATCGAGTTCAAGGTCAGGATAGGTATTAAGCTGAGGCTGTAGACCAAGCAAGTCCCGGATTTGTCTGACGGCATCATCTCGAAACCAACCAACAATACCCTTAGGTAAAACAGTAACTACGATCAAGAATAAGGCCCCTTGAAAAAACAGCCACACCTCAGGAAATTGCTCACTGAGCAAAGCCTGAGCCCAGTTGACGGCTAGCGCTCCCAAGACGGCACCACCCAGGGTAGCTCTGCCACCGACGGCGACCCAAATCACCATTTCAATCGAAAAGGCAACACTCATATACTGCGGAGTAATGCCACTAGATTGAACCGTATAGAGGGCACCTGCCGCACCGGCAATGCCTCCAGCGACAGCAAACACCAATACCTTAAACATCGCCGGGTTGTAGCCTGAAAACCTTAACCGGTTTTCATCGTCGCGAATAGCAATTAACAATCGACCAAAGCGACCTCGGGTCAGCCATCGACAAAGGCCATAGGTCAACGCCAGTACAATGACGGTGGCAACGTAGAAGACAAACTGCATGCGATCGCCCCCAACCTGCTGACCAAACAGCAGCGTCGTATCGGTACCTAGACCATTAGTACCATTGATCAGCTTTTGCTGACCATTAAAAAAGTTAAAAAACACCACCAGCATTGCCTGGGTCAAAATCGAGAAATAAACACCTCGAATCCGATTCCGGAAAACCAGATAGCCCAGTAGTCCTGCAACAACACCAGGCAAAACCACAATGGCAATAAGGGTCACTGGCAGAGAGTAAAACGGCTGCCAAAACCAGGGCAGCTCTGAAACACCATACAAACTAAAAAATTCAGGAATGCCATCACCCGCAAGATTAAGCTGCAGATGCATCGCAAAGGCATAGCCACCCAGGGCAAAAAAGATGCCTTGTCCCAAACTGAGCAAGCCGGTGTAGCCCCAAATTAGATCCACACCCAGAGCCACAATAGCCAGGGCCAGAAATCGCCCCAGCAGTCCCAGCCGAAAACCGGACAGCAGCATTGGGGCCACAAAAATCAAAAAAAGTGTCAGGCCAATAACAATTCCAGCTTCAAGCGTTCGCCTGCGTTTCTTGCCTACGGGCTTTGTCTCTAACATTCCTAAACCTCTACCGAACGACCTTTTTGTGGGAATAAGCCAGCCGGTTTAACCTGCAAAAAGGCAATAATCAGGGCAAACACCAGAACCTTAGCCATACTCGTAGTCGCAAAGAAATTAGCCGTATCAATCAAAGGCTGTAGGGCCTCGCTAGACGGCAGCATCAGCACCAATGTGCCAGATCCCAAGATGTAGGAAACAATGCCAATAATCAGAGCAGCAACAATACTGCCGACAAGCTTGCCCACACCGCCGACAACGACAACCATAAAGGCATCCACAATGTAGTTACTACCAAGGTTAGGACCGACTGACCCCAGCAGGGTTACCGCACATCCTGCCACCCCAGCAAGTCCAGAGCCGAGGGCAAATGTGAGGGCATCGACTCGTTTGGTGGGAATCCCCAAACAGGCACTCATCTCTCGATTTTGGGTCACCGAGCGAATACGCAGACCCCAAGCAGACTTATTTAGAAACCAAAAGGTGCCCACCAGACACACCACCGTAAGCACAATTATAAAAATGCGAGCTGCCGGAAATGAAATGGTGTCGGTAATGCCGATACTGCTCTGTAACCAGCTGGGCGCGGTAACATCCACGTTACGAGCACTAAACCAGGGCTTTGCCATATCGTCTCCCAAAGAACGACCCAGGGTGATGCCGATCCCCAGCGACAACAGTAAAACAACAAACTTAGCCAGAGACTGCCGGGGACCTAGATTGGCAAACCGATCAATGGCAGCCCGACCGCCAAACAGCAGCAAACAGACAGCCAAAATACCAATGATCATAGACCCGCTAACGCTGCGGACAAACTGCTGCAGGATGAGACTCACTCCCCAGGTTGCTAGCAGTGTTTCTAAAGGTCGTCCGTAGAGTAACCGAATAACAGTGCGTTCTAGAAGCAGCCCCACTAGCGCCGCCACAATAAAAGCCAGCGGCAGCGCCAGCCATATGTAGAAGTCCTGTAGATTATCGCCTAGGGCTTTAAATCCGTTTTGTACCACGTAGGTGGTGTAGGCCCCGAGCATCATCAGCTCGCCATGGGCTAGGTTGATCACTCCCATGAGACCAAACACAATGGCCAGACCAAGGGCCACAATCAGAAGCACTGCGCCAATGCTGATGCCATTAAAGATGCCGTTGATTAAACCGTCGAGCACGACAATTACCTGTGAGAAAAACGTGAATGATGAGTGGTAAAAACCTAACCAATCAAAAAAGGGAAGAGCCCCCATGGCTCTTCCCCTAGTAGCTAATCTACAAATACCTAAGCCTCTTTGAACCGGCCACCCTTGTCAGGATCAGACCAATCGCAGGCATAGCCTTTGGTATCTGGCACATATTGGTTCCAAGGCAGAGGATCAACAGGGCCATCCGTTGCAGACACAATGTCAAACAGACCATCTTCACGAATTTCGCCGATACGAACGGTCTTAGAGATGTGATGGTTGGGGTTCATAGTCACTGTACCGCCAGGAGCCTCAAACACCTGGCCATAGGCTGCTTCGCGAACAGCAGCAATATCAGTAGAACCTGCTTGCTCAACTGCCTGCTTCCATAGGTAAACCATGATGTAAGCGGCTTCCATAGGGTCATTGGTAACCCGGTCATCGCCATACTCAGCCTTGAAGTCAGAAACCCACTTTTCATTTTCAGGGCTCTCAACTGTTTGGAAATAATTCCAAGCTGCATAATGACCTGTCAGGAAGTCAGGGCCGATGGTGCGGACTTCTTCTTCTGCAATACTTACGGACATCACGGGGTACTTATCAGGCCCCATACCAGCACCTTTAAGCTGCTTAAAGAAGGCAACGTTGCTATCACCGTTCAGACTATTAAAGATCACACCGCCATCAGGAAGAGCTGCTTTGATCTTAGTAATAATCGGGGTTACCTCGGTATTACCCAGGGGTAAATAGTCTTCACCGACTGTGTTACCGCCGTTGGCTTTTAACTGCTCTTTAATAATGTTGTTAGCCGTCCGAGGGAAGACATAGTCAGAACCCACCAGGAAGAAATCCGTACCCTTGTTCTCCAACAGCCAGTCTACAGCGGGCTCGATCTGTTGGTTAGGGGCGGCACCTGTGTAAAAGATATTCTTTGAGCATTCCTGGCCCTCGTACTGGACGGGGTACCACAGCATGTGATCTTTGGCTTCAAAAACAGGCAGGACTTTCTTACGGCTAGCTGAGGTCCAGCAGCCAAATACAACAGAAACTTGGTCTTGGTCAATTAGCTTCTCTGCTTTCTCAGCAAAAGTATCCCAATCAGATGCGCCATCTTCTTTGACGGCAACGATTTGCTTGCCTAGAACGCCGCCTGCTGCGTTAATTTCTTTAATTGCTAGCTCTTCAGCGTCTACCACGGTGGTTTCACTAATGGCCATGGTGCCACTCAAGGAGTGAAGAATGCCTACCTTGATAGTGTCGCCATCGTCACTCGCCGCAACTGTAGCGCCATCGCCCTCTGCGGGTGCATCAGCAGCGGGCTCAGAGCCACCACCACAAGCCTTTAGTAGAATACTGGTGCCCACGGCAGTAGAACCGTACACCAAAAACTTACGTCTATTAATCCTCGTCATCGGGCGTTCCTTTTTAACAACTCACACACCTATGGCATCACAAGCGATAACCGCAACGG
>JBCDFI010000405.1:0-5274 GCA_039178155.1 Cyanobacteria bacterium P01_H01_bin.105 | reverse complement strand
GGGTGGCAATCTGCTGGTTTTGGGTGGTTGGATCGATAAAATTGTAGGTCTGGCGAAAGACTTCTAGCTGAGCTTGCAAATCATCCACACGGCCCTCCAACTCAGGCAGCTGTCTGTTGACAAACTGAATCCCCTGGCGCAGATTAGTCTGTCGTTCCCTAAGACTGTAGTCGAGGTAAATATCAGACAAGACATCCAGCGTCGCCTGGATTTTGACCGGATTGAGATCGCGATACCTAACCTCTATAATCTTGGTTTCCCCGACTCGAGTAATGGTGAGCTTTTCTAGCAGCGTTTCATAGTCGATATCTGGATCGACTGCTCTGAGATCGGCCAGCACCTGTTCGATCAGTCTGGGGCTGCGCAGCACCTGTACCTGGGTTTCATAATCTAAACCCGACGACGTTGCTGGCAGACTATCCCCCAGCAGATTGCCAAAGTCCTGTAGCTGATTGTCGGCATTGACCGGCTCCACTAAGACCTGAAAGGTACCCTCATAGACAGACTCCTGGCGCAGCGTATTAAACATAACAGTGCCCATTACCCCGGCGGCTATGCCACCAATGATCCAGGCGCGACGGCGCAGCACCGTCATCAGCTGTTTGAGATCAAGCTCATCGTCATCCCATGGCAACTGGGGAAACCCTTGGGTAGTTCTCCCATTACTCACGCTGTTGTTGGCGGTTAGATCATCCATGAGCCAGTGATGTTGATTGGGTAACTATCGGGTGAACAGAAAAGCACAGGGAGCCTACAGGCCGTTCCACCTGTTAAAATTGACTGGTAGAATTTGTAAAAGTGGACCTAGTAGGGTGTTGAGATTGTCGGACAGCTGTGCAGCCGCGCTGGGGTCGACAACAACAATATCGTTGTGCTGCATGATAGGATTACCCTCAGGATTGAGCCCCTGGGTCAGGTCAATATCAACAGAGCGCTGGGTAACAGTACCGTTGGGATTAAGACGAATTAATTCAACGGTTTCGCGTGCCCGCCGGTTAAAGCCACCCGCTGCCAGCACCGCCTGATTGAGGGTGGTGTTGGCGGCGACAGCCACGGTGCCTGGCCGCTCCACCTCGCCGACAACGTTGACGCTAATGGTATCCGGTGCCAGATTGGTGGCTGTGAGTCGACCAATTTGCTCTGGATCAGCCGCTGCCGCCGTTGGTACTACCACGGTGTCCCCATTTTGTAGTATTAGGTCCTGACTGCTCTCTCCCGTTGCCACCAGCTGCCATAAATCGAGTGAGATGGTGCGACTATCGCCAAAGCGAGTTGTGCGTTTGACCTCCACCCGGCGTAGGTCCGCTAGGGGGTTAATCCCACCGGCTAACCGCAGGGCTCGGGTTACCGTCAGCCGCCCGGGCTGTTGCACAGTGTTGGCGCTGGCATTTTCCCCGACGGTGACAGACTGACTAGAGCTGCTGCGGCTGGCATAGTTGTAGGTGCCGGGGCGAAACACTTCACCGACAATAGCGACACTGATGGCTTCCTCTGCGTTGGTGGCTAGATTAGACACCGCAATCTGGTTAGATGTAAGCAGATCAATTTCATCGGCCTGGTTGATGGTGATGGTGTCCCCATCTCGAAGCGGGATATCCTGTTGCAGATCGCCCTGAGCAATCAGCATTGCCAGGTTGCTGGTTACGCTTTGTGTATTGCCGTTTTCCACATTTCGCTGGATGCGAACCTGTTCGAGATCTGCTGCTTGGGTAATGCCCCCCGCTAATTGAATGACATTGACTAGGGTAGGAAACTGCCCCGCTTCATCTACAGGAATGGTGTAAACACCGGGCATGTGGATTTCACCGGTAATCGCAATGCGCAGCTGGCGGGGCGTCAGTAAACCCACCGTAATCTGTGGATAGCGAACCTTGGCCTGGTAAATATTACTGATGGCCTGCTCTGCCTGGGGTAGGGTGAGCCCTGCAATGGAGAGCTGCCCCACCGCTGGTAGATTGACATTACCGTTTGCTAGCACTCGCTGTTCACCGCTATATTCTGGTACGTTAAATATATCGATGACAATTAAATCGCCTGGTCCTAAAAGGTAAACTTCATTTAGGTTAGTGGCGGTTGAGACATCCGCCTCAGGCAGAGATACTGACGATGCCAGGGCTACCTCTGCATGGGATATAGCCGTAATCAGCACGGTACTTGTCAACAAGACAAGGGGAGTAAAGCTAGGCATAAAGGGTAGATACAGTAATAAACTGACGGGCAGCACATATTACCCTAGCTATAGCATTTGTTTGGAAAAATCGTTCTGGGTAGCAAATGCGAACGAGATCGCAGCTATTCATCTGCTCAGCACCCCTGCTACAGACTGGCTGCCCCAACAGCAAGACTGCTCTCGAGGATAGGGATCTAGATAGCTGGTAGCTTCTTTCCTAAGAATATTGTTCTTTGTAGAATATTAAGTTTCACTAAGTGTTTGAACTTATTACCGAGTGCTGCCTGTCTGACCAATTTGGGGACTCAAGCCGTCTGATGGAGGGCCGCTGGAAATAGTTCGTATAAAAGACCCCGAGTTTTCAGGCCAGCTATTAGACCCATATCAGCATCCTTAGCGCTCTAACAAAGGTGATATGACCCTTGAACAATCCTCGAGTGCAGCCAGGAGAAATATGCACAGCTTCATCAAAACTTTAAGTTTATTTGATTAGCCATAACGATTTAGGAAAGTTGAGCCCGATCCAGGAACTTAGTCTGGACCTATTGCCGTCATCGCTGTGGGTAAGGTGCTGTAAATACCGGATTCCTCAGCCTTTAAGGTGCCGTTGTCCTTTTGAGCAAACGGCTCTAAACAACCCTATTTGGCTTTGTGGTATGTCGGATTTGGCGGCGGGTGCTGATCGTCAACACATTAATCAGGCACAGTATTAATCGCTTTGCCCATAGCCTTGAGGCTATGGGGCTCCTCTTTATAAAGGCTACATTTTCTTTGTAAATTTCCTTTAAAGATAGTCAAAAATTTCCTGTTGTCATAGGCGAACTGGCTAGCATTGTTGCAGCTTAGGTTGGGCTACGTGTGGCTGTTTCATCCGGAAAGATGCAGTATCCTCCGTATTTTCTGGGGGGTGTATTGGTAAGCAACTGGATTTACTAAGTACTTTTACAGAAACTACATAAGTTCCAGATGTAGGGTCATATCTGGAACAGGATGAGCGATATCTAAAGGATGAAGTGTCTCCTAGGGAGGGCCCGATTCACACTTTTACAGTTTTCTATCCATGTGTTCTGTAGTCTGTTTCAGATAGCATAATGAAGTCTTTTTTTTACAGCTCATCTGTCGTTCTGGGATTAGCTGCTTTAGTAGCATCGCCAGCAGCCGCCCAAACAACAACTGGCACAGTCGAGATCTTTAATGAAATAGCTCCCGGTGTGGTCGCCCCCGGCGGCACCGCTGCGGATGCTCTCAACGGTATTGGCAATATTGAGCTTGGCGAAACCGACGGCGGTCTAGACGGGGCTCAGGGGGGGCTTACCCTCAGTTTGGGGGGCGGCACCCTTACCTTGAGCAGTCTCACCCAGGCTGACTGGGACATGGGTCTGGCCGATATCTGGTTCGACGATGCCTGGAGCGTTTACGGCGCGGACTTAGAACCCCTGTTAGCCCTTGCTGGTTTGACCCGGGATGATCTGAGAGTCGCGTTTGACACCGTAGAGGGAGATGCCCGTCTGAGTGACCCCAATATTGAATCTGTCACTGAGCTAGGTAACGGCGATGTGGACATTGACCTTGCCGGTTTTGTTGAGCTGAATTCACTGATCGACATCGCTGCCGATAGGCTGGGTCTGACGAGTTTGTTGCCGTTCCTGCCGCCCTTACCTACGTTTTATGCCAGCGAGGTGGTGGCCTATGACTACCAGGGCAGCACTGGTTTTTTGTACAGCATTGGTGAAGAGCCGATGGCCTCCGGCGTTGTCTCCAGTGATGGCACCGGCTCATTTACTGGAAACTACACCTTGACCCTAGACGGAGACCCACCCGATGGTGTGTCGGTTCCTGAGCCGTCTGCCTTGGTCGGTCTTGCCTTGGCCGCCCTGGTCCTGCGTCGTCGACAGTTGCCAGCTTAGCAGAGTTTTAGAAGTGTCTTCTCCCTCTGCTAAGCTCTACGGTGTACACACAAGTACTGGGAACTAGCGTTTGCGGCTGCCTCATCCCCTCTAACTTCCCCTTGGCAAGGGGGAGAACTAGAACTTCCCCCCTTGCCTTACGCTTTAGCGCATGCCCAAAGGGTTTTAGGGGGGATTGAGGGGGGTAATGCAGGATTATGAGCCCAGTCCGAGATGTGTGTACACGTTAGCTGCTAAGCCCCCTACTGCAGGGAGACGTGCAGGGAGAAAGCAAGCTCTTGATCACTTAAATTTCTAAAGTGGAACGTTCTCATTTCCATAACCGTATATTTCCTGATTTCATTACACTTACAATCCTGAATCGTTGCCCAGCGTTAGAACTGTTTTTGTAGCACGACTTTTATGTAGCTATTTTTTTAGTTCAACTGTATGAAAGTTTGACTACAAGGATTGCTGTTTAAGGTAGCAAACGGTCAAACAACTTTTTACGCTTTGATACTGAAGCGACTTGTTACCTACGTCAATGTGTCTGCCCTATTAAGCAAAAAGCAAGCTTGAGAATAGATGGGCTTTAACGTTTACAGCTGCTCGGAAACCAAAATTCCATTGAAGGTATCTGACCCATAGCCAAACGTCTATAGGTATTTGTGTCATATCTTTGATACTTGATATTTGGGTAGTCTGTTACAGAGTGCTTTGAGTTTGGCGGTCCACCTCGCTGAGTGGAACAATACCGGACTGACTTAGGGTTTATGGTCTTTAGCGCTAGTTCTAGAGTTTGCGATTTGCGGAATGTCGATCCTGCTTATTGTTTCTTGAAATTGTATTGACATTACTGTGATGCCTGGTCTATCGACATTGTCGTTTGTTCCTGACTACGTTTTTTATCCCTTGGCTTTTGTAAGTGCATTTTTAATTGTGTTGGTTAGTGTCCCTATGGTGAGGAAGGTTGCTATCCACTGTGGCCGGGTGGATGTGCCCTGCGATCGCAAGGTCCACGAAATCCCCATGGTGCGTCTGGGCGGTCTGGCTATTTTTGTCGGTACCCTGGCGGCAGCCATTTGTCTGTGGCTGGTGGGCGGTTTTAGTCACCTGCTACCCACGGACCAAAAAGAGATTTTGGTGATGCTATTTGGGGGAGGTGGATACTTTCTTTTAGGGTTTTCGGACGATTTGTATACGCTATCGCCCAAACTG
>JBCDFI010000404.1:0-5281 GCA_039178155.1 Cyanobacteria bacterium P01_H01_bin.105 | reverse complement strand
ACCGCCGCCAGACTTTTCTTGCCATATAACCAGCAGGGCAACGAAGAGCACCCCATTCATTGCTAGCGAAAGGATTGCCCAGGAGGGAATTGTGAACGGAGATTTCAGAAACCGATTTACCACCACAGTATCCGAGCCAATTTACAAGGCGTTGGACAGATTCTAATAGTATCTGCTGTGGATGGATAGTCTCTACTTGTAGTTTTTTCTGTAGATCTCTACCAAGCTATGAGCAGACCCTGGAAAATTCGGGATTCTTTAAGAACCCTGAGCGCAGATTAAACATTAAATCTAAAGAGCATCACGTCTCCTTCTTGGACGGTATAGTCTTTTCCTTCACTGCGGAGTAGGCCTTTCTCTTTGGCCGCATTCATGGAACCATGCTCAACCAGGTCTTTATACGCAACTGTCTCAGCCCGGATAAACCCACGTTCAAAGTCGGTGTGGATCACCCCCGCTGCCTGAGGAGCAGACATGCCTGTGATAATGGTCCAAGCCCGAGTTTCTTTAGGCCCTGTGGTGAAATAAGTACGCAACCCGAGCAAATCGTATGTAGCTCGAATTAGCGATTTTAGACCACCTTCTTCAACTCCTAAGGCCTCTAAAAAGTCATTGCGCTCATCTTCTGGCAGTTCTAGCAGCTCTGCTTCGACCTGGGCAGAAATGGTCACGACCTGGGCTTCTTCTGCGGCTGCTAGGGTTTTGACCTGCTCAACCCAGTCATTGCCCTCAGCCAGTTCGTCTTCAGAGACGTTGGCCGCGTAAATAATGGGTTTTCGAGTCAAAAACCCTAAGGACTTTATCAGTAATTCTTCTTCGTCTTCTAGTTCTACAATGCGAGCTGACTTGCCTTCTGCCAACACTGGTTGGATTTTCTCTAGGACTGCGAGTTCTGCTTGGGCTTCAGGATCTCGCCGTGCCTGTTTACGAACGCGGTCTATACGCCGTTCGATTTGTTCTAGATCTGCTAGGGCTAGTTCTAAGTTGATAATTTCGGCATCGCGTAGGGGATCGATAGACCCGTCAACGTGAATAATGTCGTCATTTTCAAAACAGCGCACAACATGAACGATGGCATCCACTTCGCGGATATTGGCGAGAAACTGATTGCCCAGACCTTCACCTTTGCTGGCACCTTTGACAAGCCCTGCGATGTCAACAAACTCGATGCGGGCTGGGACAGTGTCATCAGATTGGGAAATTTCTGTCAAGACGGCCAAACGGGCATCGGGCACGGCAACTATGCCAACGTTGGGCTCGATGGTACAGAACGGGAAGTTGGCTGCTTGAGCTTTTGCGTTTTCAACTAGCGCATTAAAAAGTGTGGATTTGCCTACATTGGGGAGCCCGACGATTCCAGCTCTAAGCATGGCCTCTAATTTTTATGACGAAATTTCCATAGTCCAGCATAGGTCAAAGCGATAACCTTGCGGCTTGGGAAAAACCGTAATTGAAGGGTGTCCTTACCTATCGCTGACGTTTTTGTCGCCAAAAAACCAGGCTTTTAGGTAGATGTGATCTATGGTTTTGAAAGCGTATTTTTGTTCTGAGAATGGGACTGACGCTATAGAATGCCAGAAATTGCTGCGACATTGGAATCAAGTCAATGGGGTTTAAATTTGATCGTCAGGGACGTATGGGTGGGGTGACAACTCGCTCATTGGTTGTGCTTTCAGTCTGTTTATTGTTAGGGAGCTGTAACCGTGTCGGTGAACGTACTAAAGATGTAATCGATGCGATCTCAATTCAGAATTTATCGAACGGTCAGAAACTATTAAAAAACGAGGAAAGTGATGTGCAGCTGACGCTACCTGAGGGCTGGGTTGATGTTCAAACTTTGCGACCTGATGCTGACTTGTATGTCGCTCGTGAAGATAGAACGATGTATGTTTTGGTACTTGCCGATCCGAAACGGTCGGAAATAAGTGCTTTTAACTTGGCTGATAACGCCGTTCAATATTTGAGTTTTTTAGATCGGGGTCTGAGTCAAGAGCAGCCTGAGACCGCCACTAATGTAACGTCACTCAATGGCCTGAATGCTGTGCAGTATGAGGTTCAGGGTAATGTAGATAATTTGCCAGTGGTGTATTTGCACACAACGGTGGAAGGCGAAAACAATTACTACCAGGTGGTGGCTTGGACGACTGCCCAGGGATATCCTGCTGCTAAGGATGAACTGCTAGATGTAATTGGCAGTTTTCGAGGTACCTAGGGTGCATCATCATAGTTAACCCTGAAATATTTGATGCATACGATATGTAGTCTCCACCCTAATTAAACGGGTTTAGGTCTGTAGCCCTCTATGTAAAAGGAGTTCAGCTATTATATCGGTGACGGGCTCTGGTGGCTGGCTTTTGATATTTGCTCTGGGAGATAGGCCCCGTTCTGTGGCCTAATAGGTAGTGGTGTGAGCGTAAGAGCCAGGATGTTATGGGCAGTTTTGTGATTAAGCCATTGCGGAAAGAAACCACTCCTCGTTTGATCAGCCGTTGGTTAATGATGGGACTTGCGATCGCAATCCTGCTAATCCCCACTCTGTGCTTTCCTGGTCATGCTTTAGCTAGCCTTGAGGACGATCGATACGATGGCAATATCTTTGCGCTTTATGCGGGTAACGGGGCTATTGTGCCACCTCGCGTTAACTTGGCTCAGTCTCTCAAACAAGAAAAACCCACCCTGTTATTTTTCTATGTGGACGATAGCCGTGATTGCAAAGAGTATTCGTTTGTGATCTCTCAGCTGCAGGCTCCCTATGGTCGGGTTGCTAACTTTGTGCCTGTCATGGCCGATGCGATTCCTTTAAAGGACTCCTTTACGCCTAGCGAACCAGGCTATTACTTCAAAGGTTCGGTACCTCAAACGTTAGTCCTTGATGGTAGTGGACAAGTTCGCTTTGACCGCACAGGTGCAGTTAGCTATGAAGCCGTTGACGATGTGTTTCGAGAGGTGTTTGATCTGCTGCCCCGCGATAAATCTCAAGAGCTTCGCCGCCGTCCGGTGAACGAATTAAATGTGGAACTTGTCCCTGCCGATTAGATCTAGATCTGTATTGATAAATCTAAGGAGGGCGGTATGACCCTCCTAGGGTAGGAGGCATTAATGGACATTCCCTGTTTGGTGGTGTGTGCGTCTCTAGTTGAGAAAATCATCAATCAGGCTGCTGTATGTCGAACCTGTGAGGTTTTAGGTGTAAATCGCCTTATCCTGCCTGAGAAGGATGATTCCTGGGCGTTTCGTAAAATTTCAGCTTCAGCTCACCACTGGCAAACTATGGAGTATTGTTCGCCGGAGCAATTGCCAGCGTGGCTTGTTAAGCAGCTGGGCTATACGCGCGTTGCCCTAACGGCTAGTCAGCAGGCACAGTCGCTGGTTGACTATGCTTTTGCGGCGAGGACCTTGTTGGTATTGGGGCGTGAACTGACGGGTGTTTCTACCGATATCGCTACGCTGTGCGATGTGGCTCTGACTATTCCCCAATATGGGTGGGTAGAGTCGTTAAATGTGCAAACGGCCGCCGCGATCGCAATTTATGAATACAATCGCCAATGGCGGTAACCTCGGTTTATCTTCGCTAGTCCAGTGGAATATCTGCAGTCTCGGAGGCTTCTTCGACCGTGTCATCCAAGTCTATGGAGCCATCTTCCAGCTCAAGCCTAGTTTCTGTGGCTTCTTCTACGGGGCTATCGGGCTCCAAGGGGTTAGTGCGCACGCGTCGAATAGGCAAATTAGCCATCAACGCCGTCATCCGCTGATCAGACTCAAGGGAAAATTCCAGCTTCTCAAAGTCGAGTTCGACATAGCGAGATACGACCTCCAAAATTTCTTTACGCAGCTTCTCCAGATTCTGGGGTGAAATATCCGAGCGGTCGTGAGCCAAAACGAACCGCAGACGCTGCTTAGCCGTATCACGGCTAAGCGGTTCACGGGAGCCAAAGAGTCGTTCGAGAAAATCGCTAATCATGGTCATTTCCGATAGAGTGGACGGCATTCATAGATTTTTGAATCAATTTTGAATCAATAACGGCCGCCGCCCATCGACCGTCTGGTTAATAACCCTAGTTAAACAACTGACGTAATTTCTTAAAAAAGCTATCCTTTGGCACGCTCAAATCCATCAGTGGGACCTTTTCTCCCTGGAGGCGACGGGCAATATTAGAGACCGCTGTACCCGCCTGGGTCAGTTCTTTGCCCAGGATTAATGGCTCACCGTTATTAGTGGAGACCACCACCTGTTCATCATCAGGAATCACCCCTAGCAGTGGCACGGCCAAAATATCCTGCACATCCTTGACTGACATCATTTGCTCAGCTTCTACCATGGAGGGCTTAAGCCGATTGATAATCAGTCGCATTGCTTTAATGTCGTTGGCTTCTAATAGACCAATCACCCGGTCAGCATCGCGGACGGCAGAAATTTCAGGTGTTGTCACAATGATGGCTTCTCGTGCCGCTGCGATCGCATTACGAAAACCCATCTCAATACCAGCGGGGCTATCGATTAGTACAAAGTTGTAGGCTTTGGTCAGGGCTCGTACCAGTTTTTTCATCTGCTCCGGGGTAATTGATTCCTTGGAGCGATTTTGAGCAGCGGGCAGCAATGCCAAATTTGGCTGACGTTTGTCCTTGACCAAGGCCTGGTCCAGACGACATTCACCAGCTAGTACATCCAGGGCTGTATAGACGATGCGATTTTCTAGACCCAATAGCAAATCTAAGTTGCGCAGCCCAAAGTCAGCATCAATAACTACAACACGTTTACCTGCCTTGGCCAACGCCATTCCCAGGTTGGCAGTACAGGTGGTTTTCCCAACGCCTCCCTTGCCGGAGGTAATGACAATAATGCGGTTCATAGCCATGGATTAAATGGGCGATTGAGGACGGTGTTCGCGAAGAGGAGGGCTCAAGTAGGGCAATAATCGCACGTTGTGGCAAATTTTATGGCAAATTCCTGTGGGAATTTCTGGAGATGGTCGATGGTAACGATTATGAGGTTGGTATTGAGCCCTCTTTTCAAGGGAGGTTGAGGGGAATCTGGGCAAATTCAGATGCGATCGCAATTCTAATCCCATCATTGTTGACGTAAGCAACTTCTGGTTGGTATAGCGCTGGCGGTTTTTCCGGTGCCCGAGCCACCTTGTCAGCAATACGCAGTTGGGTAGGCTGCATATGTAATGCCATGATGCGACAGGCGGCATTACCGTCTGAGCCTGCATGGGCTATGCCCCGAAGACGTCCCCACACAACAATGTCTCCTGCGGCGATTAACGCCCCACCGGGGTTT
>JBCDFI010000403.1:0-5281 GCA_039178155.1 Cyanobacteria bacterium P01_H01_bin.105 | reverse complement strand
TGCATCGCTGCTCTGTGATCAAGAGGGGGGAGCGGAGGGTGTGAAGCGCGGGCATACCCAGAGGGGTTGTCGCCACATTCTAAAGTCAAGTGCTCACCCGTGGCTGAGCCAGAACTCTTTTTCAGTTTCTCTCTTTTGACTATCCGGACATGGTTGTGTCACTCCTAAAATTGGTACATGGATTGAGCGGTAATGCCAAAAGGTATGTTTTTTTCTCCGTTAGGTTTGTTATATATTCTTTATGGAAGGGTGATCCTGAGACTTTATAATTTACTGAAATCCTTATAGACCTTAGGTTGTGTCTATTTGTTAATGGATGGATCTGGTGTGAAAAATATGGAAATGTTGACATTTTTAAAATCAATTTCTATGATGATTTCAGTGCATTTTGCCGCGAAATAATGTTTATGTAAATGCAAAGGTAAATGCAAGATTTTAAGGTAGATGGTGTGGTGATATTGGCTTGCTAGAGACTTGCTGCATTGTTGCGATCGCACCATTTGTCTGTTCTATCGAAGTGTGTTCAAAGCTAGAGAACCTTCATTCATTCGTTTGTGAAGGCTGAGTTGAATCTACCAGCTCTGATTCTTTGGAGCTAGGGTGCCAAGTGACCCCCTGTCATCGTTCAGGGGCATAGATACAACCTTCAGCTAAGTTTCTTACAAAAAAGAACATGCAAAATTCAGCATTTGAGCAGGAAGTCCTGAGGCTTACCAACGAGTTTCGTCGCCAAAATGGTTTAAATTCTCTTACGATTGATCAAAGCCTCGAAAGAGCCGCCGATCAACATAGTCAGGACATGGCAACGAAAGATTTTTTCTCCCATACGGGAAGCGACAATTCCAGATCTGTTGATCGTGCTAAAAGAGCTGGTTACGAATCTGGATTTGTTGGCGAGAATATTGCAGCCGGTTATAGAACTGCCGAGGCTGTGGTGGAGGGTTGGAAGAGTAGCCCTGGCCACCGTGCCAATATGCTAAACCCTGACTACAACGAAATTGGGCTTGGCTATTACTTTTTAGAAAACGATACGGGGAGTACTAACTACAACAGCTATTGGACTCAAGTTTTTGGCAAAGGTACAGTTGAGTCTCCTACCCCACCTTCTCAACCACCTTCCCAGCCACCTTCTAAGCCAAAGCCCCAACCTAGCCCTCAACCAGTGCCAGTCTCCAACAATACTGTTATTCAAGGGACCGACCGGGCCGATAACCTAGTAGGCGGATCTAATCATCAGCGTATTTTTGGCAAAGGAGGTAATGATACTCTCAACGGTAAGGGTGGCAACGATCGACTCTATGGCGATGGGGGCGCAGATCGTCTTTGGGGAGATGTTGGTAATGATCGCCTGTGGGGTGGTTTAGACAACGATCGCTTGTGGGGTGGATCGGGTAACGACCGCCTGTGGGGGGATGCTGGTAACGACCAACTGCGAGGCGATTCGGGTAACGACCAGCTGCGCGGGGGAACAGGCAACGATCTCCTTTGGGGAGGAGCTAACAACGATCGCCTGTGGGGTGGATCGGGTAACGATCGCCTGTGGGGAGATGCTAACAATGATCGCCTGTGGGGTGGATCAGGTAATGATCACCTGTTAGGAGGTTCTGGTAATGACCAGCTTCTAGGTGAGTTTGGTTCAGATAAGCTGGAGGGAGGAGATGGCAACGATCGCCTCCAGGGGGCTCGGCGAAATCGATCGGCAGAAAGAGATATCCTAACGGGTGGTCGAGGTCGTGACACCTTTGTCTTGGGCGATCGTACCGGTAGTTTTTACGATGATGGCAATGCCAGATCGATGGGCACCAGTAACTATGCAGTCATTAGCGATCTGAATATTGCCCAAGGAGACATCATTCAGCTGAGTTCTCGCCATGATTATCGTTTAGGGTCCGCTCCACGAGGAGTCGGCGGTGGTCAAGCTTTGTTTATTGACAATGATGGTGGTACTCAAGATGAGTTAATTGCTGTTATTCGAGGTGCTAACAACTTGAACCTAAATAGCAACACATTCCGGATGGTTTAAGCTCAACAACAGCACATGATAACCATGCATCATGTGCTGTTGCCTACTATGACTCATTCGACCAATTAGACTGCTCTTTCTTAGAGTAAATATTTTTCAAGTGTTTTTTGACGGTGTTTTCAGAAATATAGAGTGATTTGGCAATGTCTTTATAACTTTTACCCAGGCGCTTTAGGCACCATACGTCTGTTTCGCGAGTTGTGAGACTGTAGCGCTGGGCTTCTTGATTTGCAATAATCTCAAGAGACTGTTGGCGATCTTCTAAGGTGATTAGAAAACAATTGCTGGCTTGATAGGTGCTGTTATCCCAGTCAAACCATTGAGCACGCATGTGAATGATGCCATGTGTAGTAGAAATTTCGTCTTCTAATACAATTGTGTAATCTGCAGGAAATGGAGCTGTTGCTTCATCTTGAGAGACTATCAGGCTTTGGCATGGGTGCCAGAGAACATCGGGAATAATTGCGCATGATGGGCTCTCTAGCTCTTTTAATAGACTTTTAGCACGTTTGTTCTTATGTAAAATGGTGCCGTTTTGAGAAACAATAACAAGACCAAATGTAGAGTTTTCAATGGCAGCTACGAGTAGTGCTGCTTGCATATTAAAGGAGTCATTTGAGTTGCTCATCGCTGCAGCCTGTGAGGGAGCCATTGAGGAAACACGTTGAGTCTGAGAAGCCATAACTAATGAGAAGTAAGTGGCAGGTGAAATAGAAATCTAAACTTCGTTGACTATGCTGGGGGCGTCTGTAAAATTCGTATAAAATACTGAACTAAATTAGTGAAAATACGGATGCCGCCGATAGTAGTTACCTCATTTCCAAATTTGGAAAATCCGTATGGAACTGTGACAGTTTGAAGAGGCGGCATAGGTCGGTTCAATTGCTTTAACTGGACGACGACGTAGATATGGCATGCTGTAAGGGAAATGCGTATATGGAGCAGATCTCGGTGTACGTTTTTACTCAAAAACCATCGTCAGCAGCTCTTGAGCCGACATTGACGCTGGCGTTAACCGCAGAAGAGCGTACCCGCTCTCGGTATCGCTACAGAATTAACGGTGATATTACGGATGGTGAGGGTCGGATCATAGACTTAAGTCCAGGTAGTCTAGAGACTAGTGAGGGGGATGAGATCTATTTAGAGCTGCCTCGAGGGACGCTATTGCGCCACGGTGATTGCTTAAGTGGAAATGACCATACGCAGGTGCTGAGAATTGTGGCGAAACCTGAGCCAGTGTTGACAGTACGCGCTTCGGCGAACGCTCAGTCATCGGTTGATCGGGCTTTTCTGCAACTATTACGAGCGGCGTACCACTTAGGGAATCGTCATGTTGCCCTAGAGGTGGGAGTTGATTATTTACGCTTAGCACCGGATCCAGTTTTGGAAACTTTGTTACATCAGCTGGGGGTAACGGTGACAGCAGAAACGGTTCCTTTTCAACCAGAGTCAGGTGCCTATGGCCATCACCATTGATGAGCAGGCGTTGCTCAAGCTGCTGCAGTTAACTAGCCCAGCTTTGCCCGTGGGGGCGTTTAGTTATTCAGAAGGGCTAGAAACGTTAGTAGTACAGGGCCATCTGGCTGATGTTGATGGTTTGCAAAGCTGGCTGGTGCAGGAGTTGCGCTATGGTGGTGTACGTTTAGAGGCTGCGATCGCAGCCCGTGCCCATTGTCATTATCAAAACCCTAAGCAGTTAGCCTATTGGAATCAATGGCTCACCGCCAGTCGTGACACCGCCGAGCTGCGGCAGCAGAGCTGGCAAATGGGGCGTGCCCTAGTGCGTTTAGCCACCAAACTCCACCCCGAACTACAGCCTATATTTACCGCCTGTGGTACCCCTTGCAACTTTGCCGTTGCCTTTGGTCTTGTTGCGGCCCACTGGCAAATGGATGTTTACACCATGGTCCTAGGCTATCTACAAAGCTGGGCGGCAAACCTGATTGGGGCTGCGGTCAAACTCGTGCCCCTAGGCCAAACCGATGGTCAAAGCTGTTTGCTAACGCTGATTCCTGAGCTGAGTCAAACTGCCGAGCAGATTGTACACCTGGCGGATGATGAGCTGTATGTAAGCGGATGGGGCGGTGCGATCGCAAGCATGCAACACGAAACCCTATACACCCGTCTTTTCCGCAGTTAGAAACAAACTTTAAATTTTGAAGGTAAATCCCAGGGCCACAACTTGAGAGTTTTAACCTAAATAAATAGGCTCATGCTCTGTTATGCAGTAATCCTTCACCCCCATGTCCTCTTCCTCCCCCTACCGCGTCGGTGTTGCTGGCCCCGTCGGCTCTGGCAAAACCGCCCTTGTCGATGCCCTTTGTAAAGCCATGCGTGATACCTACTCTATTGCCGTGGTCACTAACGACATCTACACCCAAGAAGACGCCCAATTTTTAGTCCGCAGTCAGGCTCTACTCGACCATCGTCGCATTGTCGGTGTCGAAACCGGTGGCTGCCCACACACCGCAATTCGTGAAGATGCTTCCCTAAATCTGGTGGCCATTGAAGATTTAGAAATCCGATTCGACGATCTCGATTTAATCTTTGTAGAAAGCGGTGGCGATAACTTGGCGGCCACCTTTAGTCCAGAGCTAGTGGACCTTACTCTCTATGTCATTGATGTGGCTGCTGGTGACAAAATCCCCCGTAAGGGCGGTCCAGGCATTACCAAATCTGACCTGCTGGTCATCAACAAAATTGACCTAGCGCCCCTAGTGGGGGCCGACCTTACAGTCATGGAGCGTGATGCTAGAAAAATGCGTGGCGATAAACCCTTCGTCTTTACAAACCTTAAAGCCGGAGACAGACTAGAAACGATTCAACAATTTATTCAATTTCAGGGGCGGCTATCAGTTTCCCCATCTGTCTGAGGTTTGCTGGACTTTACTTTGACTGTGCCAACGTACACACATAAAACCGATACAATTTGCCAGGTTAGACCCACCATGGCTGTCTTAATTCTCAACATTAAGCATCCAATTGATAAGAGGGGATCGCTAAAAATGAATAAATCTTTAGAGAATCAAAAAAAGTATCGCAAACTACAATTCTGACATTCCTCAAGACTTACCATCACGTAGCAAATGCGTGTATCTACGGTAACTGTGACCATCTCCGTTGCGGTTATCGCTTGTGATGCCATAGGTGTGTGAGTTGTTAAAAAGGAACGCCCGATGACGAGGATTAATAGACGTAAGTTTTTGGTGTACGGTTCTACTGCCGTGGGCACCAGTATTCTACTAAAGGCTTGTGGTG
>JBCDFI010000402.1:0-5291 GCA_039178155.1 Cyanobacteria bacterium P01_H01_bin.105 | reverse complement strand
GGTACTCTGCGTTCATCAATGTGAGCATGTTCGCCACTGGAGTGGGGACGATATTAAATTTATTCAGCAAATTGTTGAGTACCTCAGTTTTGCCCTACAACAGCTAAACCTATTAGAGCAGCTGCGCTATCAAACCGAACAACAAAAATCTCTGACAGGTGTCATTACCCGAATTCGCGAGTCCCTGGATTTAGAAACAATTTTCCAAACAACAGCTCAAGAAGTTCGACAATTATTAAAGGCTGATCAGGTCGGTATTTTTTTCTTTCAGAATGAAGAGCATTGGGAAGGGCAGTTTGTCGCTGAGGACCGTGGTCAAGGGATTACCTCAGTTCTAGAAGAGAAAATATACGACCATCACTTCGGTGAAACCTATGCGCCTCTTTACAAAGAAGGGCGCATGTATGTCTTAAACAATATTTATGACAACAACCCTAGGGAAAACAACTATACTCAAACGCTAGAACGTTTTGGTATCAAGGCAAACGTGGTATCTCCTATTATGAATGGAGCTGAACTATGGGGATTGCTTTGCATTCACCAGTGTCAAACTCCCCGACACTGGCAGCTTTCCGAAATTGAGTTTATTGATCAAATTGCTAAGCATTTGGGAGTTGCCCTTGAGCAGTGGAGTCAGGTTGAACAATTAAAGCTGCAGGCAGCTCAGCTAGCTCATATTTCTTCTCGTGAGCGAGCATTGGAGCAACAGCAGCTACTGTCCCAGACGATTAACGCCATTCGAGATTCTCTGCATATTGAAGAGATCTTTGAGACAACCACCAAAAGTATTCAATCATTATTTAAAACAGATCGGGTTGTTATTTATCAATTTAACCCTGACTGGAGCGGCCAGTTTGTTGCTGAGTCTGTGGCAGATAGTTGGCCTGAACTGGTGAATATCCAAGGCATAACTCAAGACGCTTATCTGATGGCAACCCAGGGAGGACGCTACGCCCGACAAGAAACATTAGCCGTTGACGATATCTACCAGGCTGACTATGAAACCTGCCATATAACATTATTAGAGGACTCCCAAGCCCTTGCGTATATGATTGTGCCGATTATGGAAGGCAATCGGCTATGGGGACTCTTAGCCGCTTGTCAAAACTCCCATCCTCGTCATTGGGAAACGGATGAAATTGATTTTTTAGCGCAAGTTAGTACTCAGCTGGGCGTGGCGCTCAATCAAGCAGAGGCTGTGGCTCAGGTGCGTGAGCAGGCAGCAGCATTGCAAAAAGCAACGGACCGGCAAAGAGCCCTGACTCTGACCATCGATAAAATTCGTCAGTCGTTAGATATCGATGTCATTTTTACCACCACCACCCAGGAAGTGAGACAGCTGCTGGAGGTAGATCGGGTTGCTATCTATCGGTTTAATTCTGACTGGAGTGGAGCTTTTGTAGCAGACTCTATTGTGGATAGTTGGCAACCGGCTATGCCTAATCAAACTGTGATTCAAGACGTGTTTTCTAAACCCGACCCAGATGGTCAGCTGCCGCGTAATGAAGTTTTTGTACCGATTTCACAAGGGGAAAAGCTCTGGGGTTTACTAATGGCCTATCAAACCTCAAAACCTCGATATTGGGATGAGGATGAAGTAGGGCTGTTGGCCCAGGTGGGAACACAGCTGGGCATAGCGCTGCAGCAGGCTGAATTGTTGAATACAACCCAACAGCAAACAGCCACCCTAAACCGAACTTTGCAAACCTTAAAAAATACTCAGGCTCGACTGGTCCAGGGTGAAAAAATGGCTGGCCTTGGTCAGCTAGCGGCGGGAATTGCCCATGAGATTAACAATCCGGTTGGTTTTATTTCTAGTAACCTAGAACCAATGCAAGAATATGTGACCGGGCTGTTGGAACTGCTGCAGCTTTATCAGCAGCAGTATCCAGAACCGAAACAGCCTATTCAACAAAAGATTGACGACATTGAAGTCGATTTTATATTAGAAGACTTGCCTAAGATAATGACCTCTATGAAAATGGGCGCTACTCGCATTGTCGATATCGTTAAGAGCATGCAGAATTTTTCTCGTGTAGACGAGTCGGCGATTAAAAATGTGGATATTCATCAGGGTATTGACAATGCCCTACTGATTTTGAAACATCGTCTCAA
Source organism: Cyanobacteria bacterium P01_H01_bin.105 (assembly GCA_039178155.1). Taxonomy (GTDB): domain Bacteria; phylum Cyanobacteriota; class Cyanobacteriia; order Phormidesmidales; family Phormidesmidaceae; genus Leptothoe. The sequence goes on along the minus strand of JBCDFI010000402.1, from coordinate 3,176 downwards.
AGACTGTAAACGTCATCCTAAGATTAATATTGTCAAGTCCTATAACGAGCTGCCTTTGATCGAGTGTTACGCTAGCCACCTAAATCAGGTGTTTATGAATATTTTGGTCAACGCTGTTGATGCGTTTGAAGAGATTAGTTATCTAGATAATCAAGTGCCGGAAATTCAGATCTCTACTCGCTGGCAAAAAAGCCAAAACTTTTTATTGATAGAATTTTCAGATAATGGCCCTGGAATTTCCAAGAAGACTCTAGCTAATATTTTTAATCCATTTTTTACGACAAAACCGGTGGGTAAAGGGACTGGATTAGGCCTCTCGATTAGCTATCAGATTGTAACAGAAATGCATCAAGGCAAGTTGTCTTGTCAGTCTACTGTTGGCCAAGGAACCACATTTCATGTTGAGATTCCTCTAATACCATCACAGCTGGGCGATAACCAAAACGACGGTTAAAAGTGACCAAGCTGAGGCCATATGTCTATACTTCATCCCTGAAGACGCGGGATTGACATTTATATACGCCATTTTCTCCCTAAGAGATAGCCCTACGAGATGAGATGAGAAATTCCTCATCTCAATTTCATGCAAAACGGTTTTGGCTATTCTATTCTCACAGATACATTGATTCATTTGTTTCTCGACACTCCGCCAGTCATTTAGCTGACCTGGTGTGAGTTCTGGTTGGTCCTCATTCTATGGAGTAAACTTTCTTAATGCACTGTGTATAGCAAAAAGGCGGCATCTGTCACTTTTTGAACTATCGACATGTTAATCTTTTTTCTCTCAGTAAACTGCTATTCGAATGGCCTTCCAGAGTTATCCATCTTTGGATCGCTTCAAAACCCTTGTTCTCTATAGATCTGTTCGTTCCATAGGGTTAGAGAAGTTATTGAAAAGAGATTTTCTTTAACTAGGGGTAAATCCAGTCAACCAGAAAGACCTGACAGAGTTTCTGGCAGTAAGTAAGCCTGCCTATTTTTTCCTTTAGCACTTGATTTCTCAGGGTGAGAATGTCTTTAACCAACATTTCGATTGTGATTCCTGTCTATAACGGCGGAGACGCTTTTTATAAGTGTTTAGTAAGCATAGAAAAAAGTCTCCGATCTCCAGACGAAGTTATCGTTGTATCTGACGGTAGTACAGATGGCTCCTGGCAACTAGCTCAAGACTTGGGGGCAACGGTGCTGCGATTACCGAGCCAGGGTGGTCCAGCGCGAGCTAGGAATATTGGTGCAAAATCTGCCCAGGGCGATATTGTTTTCTTTATGGATGCAGATGTAGCACTTCATCCCAAGACGCTCACCTTGGTTGAACAACGGTTTCAAGAACAGTCAGCGTTGGCAGCACTGATTGGCTCCTATGATGATGCACCAGGGGCAGACAATTTTCTATCTCAATATAAAAACCTCTTTCATCATTATACTCATCAAATCTCTTCAGAAAATGCCTCTACCTTTTGGGGAGCCTGTGGAGCTATTCGACGCTCTGTTTTCCTAGCGGTTGGCGGCTTTGATGAGCACTATACCAAGCCTTGTATTGAAGATATTGAGTTAGGCTATCGCCTCAAGCAAATGGGTTATGATATTCGCCTTGATAAAGCTATTCAAGTCAAGCACTGGAAGCGATGGGAGCCGCTCTCACTGATCAAAGCAGAAATTTTTTATAGGGCACTTCCCTGGACAGCTCTGATTTTAAGTGAGCAACGTTTCGAGGCTGATTTGAATCTCAGCTACGCAAATCGGCTAAGTGTTATGGGCGTATTTGGTCTGATAATCACTTCATTAGCTGGGTTCTTCTTTGCTTGGATCTGGTGGTTGTCAGTAGCGATCGCATTAGGACTACTCCTAATTAATATCAACGTCTATCGATTTTTTTATGCTAAACGGGGATTGCTGTTTACCCTGCGGGTAATTCCGTGGCATTGGTTCTACTTCTTCTATGGAGGAAGTACATTTGCCTATGTCTTCATACAGCATTATTTGGGACGTTTTCTACGGTTGTCGGTACCTACACTGGATGTTCGCCGTTCAAGATAGCGTTGAATTTTTGAGGACCTGGGCTCAGTAAGCGCTGATGCCGTTGCTGATTTAGGGAATGGACCGATCTACCCACTATTTGGTAGCACAAGTTTTTTAGATTAAATCACCCCGAGGAACAGCAACACCGCACAGATTAGCAATGCGTAATTTAGCAAATGTCGGAGTTTATAATCTATGAATCTTGAGTCTAAAGAGGCTGCTGCTCCTGTAATCATTATTGGTGCTGGCCCCGCTGGATTGACATCCGGTTACGAGTTGATGAAGCATAATGTCAAGGCCATCGTTCTGGAAAAGGCTGATAGAGTTGGCGGTATTTCTCGTACAGAGACCTATAAAGGATATCGGTTTGACATTGGTGGGCACCGTTTCTTTACCAAAGTAGGCGAAGTGAAGACAATCTGGAAAGAGATTTTAGGAGATGACTTTATTCAAACGCCCAGGTTGTCGCGAATCTACTATGACGATAAGTTTTACGACTATCCCTTAGCCCTCTTCAAAACGCTCAAGAACCTGGGTCTCATACGTAGTTTTCTGATTTTAATAAGCTATCTAAAAGCAAAGCTCAAGAGATATCTGGGTTTGAGTTTAGAACCTCAGACCTTTGAAGACTGGGTGACAGACTGTTTTGGAGCAAGACTCTATCGGATCTTTTTCAAAACGTATACGGAAAAGGTATGGGGCATTCCCTGCAACCAAATTAGAGCAGACTGGGCCGCTCAACGCATTAAGAATCTGTCTTTAAAAGAAGCTGTGATGAATGCTCTGTTTGGTAGCAAGAATGCTAAAAGTCTGATCAAAACATTTGACTACCCCCGCTTAGGTCCTGGCATGATGTGGGAACGTTGCCAGGACCTATTAGAAGCCCATGGAACTCCAGTACATCTGCATACAGAAGTAGTACGTGTTGAGCGAAAAGGTCCTCGCCTGACCAAGTTAGTAGTCAAGCAAGGCGGTCGCAACGTTGAGCTGACGGGGGATCACTTTATCAGCTCAATGCCGATTACGGCTCTGGTGCATCGCATGGAGCCTCCACCTCCCAATCACGTTTTGCAAGCAGCTAGGGGACTGAAGTATCGCGATTTTTTGATTGTCTCATTAGTGATTAATCGTACCTACGTTTTTCCAGATAACTGGCT
>JBCDFI010000401.1:0-5323 GCA_039178155.1 Cyanobacteria bacterium P01_H01_bin.105 | reverse complement strand
GGCGGTCTTTTTGGTATTTACGGTGATGGCGGTGCAGTACAACTCCCTCATTGACCCACTGGTGATTATGCTAACGGTGCCGCTGGCACTGGCCGGGGGTATTTTGGGGCTGTATGTGACGGAGACAGCCATTGGTGCCACAGTTGTTGTGGGGGCAGTGCTGCTGGTGGGCATTGTGGTGAACAATGCGATTATTTTAGTGGAGCTGGCCAACCAGATTTACACTATCGAGGAGTGTAGTAGAGCCGCCGCTATGCTCAAAGCGGCTCCCCAGCGGCTGCGCCCTATTTTGATGACAACGATTACTACCGTGCTGGGCATGTATCCCCTGGCCCTGGGGGTAGGCGAAGGATCTGAGTTTTTACAACCCCTGGGGGTGGTGATTTTTTCAGGACTGTCGTTAGCAACGGTGCTGACGCTGTTTGTGATTCCTTGTTTTTATACGTTGCTCCATGGGTTGGGTGATGGGTCTGGATCGCCACACTCAGGAGATGGGCAGCTGGCGACATCATCTGCCCAAACGATGACTAAGCCTGAAAAAACCGGACTTCCCCTCTAAAGGACTCGCAACTCAATAAAGTACCCCCTTTCCCCTTTACCTTTCCCCCTTTACCAACCGAAACAAGTATTTTATTGTTGCGCCCATCCTCAATCAGAGACTATCCCAACGCTCTCAGCAGCGCGGCCAGTTTAAACTTTTCTGTTATGTAAACATGGTTCACTTTGTCAGATGAAATTGATACCCTGGCCTCAGAAAACGCCATGATCGGTATAACAAAGTTGGAATACCTTATCGACCTATTTTAGCTTCGACAAAGATAACGCCAGCTGCCAGCTGTTTAGGCTCACATGTGAGGTCATCCCGCTTTTCTTGAATATTTTTTAGCTGAACTTCAAGTTCACGTCTAACCTTTCTAAGCTGGCCTTCGGTTGCTGGAATAATCTGTCTTTTATCTTCTTGCCGAAAACGTTCTAAACGAGATTCTAATTCATGCTGTTTGCGTTCTGCAAAGGCCCGCGCGCTCTTTTCCTGAATATTACAGCGATTCTCATTATCGATACAAAAGTCTTCAAGCGCTCCGTCAAAAGCTTGATCTAGGTATCCATCACAGGTAGATAGGGTGGTAATCACACTCTCAATATTCTCAATAAAGTTTTGTGCATTTGGCTTAATTTGTCCTTGTTTCATTAGGGTAGATAGTATGGCCTCAGAGCCTTGATCTGATAGGACATAGCCATCGTCTATACGAATAATTTTATAAGCGATTTGACTTTCTGTTTTAATGCCTGAAAATGTCCAACGGTGGACTGAATAAACATAAAGTCCAGGAGATAGAGCAAGCTCGTTTGCCTGTGTTTTGATAGCGGACACTGGGTGTAGAGTCTGTTCTGAAGTTGTATAGCGCTCACGAATCCAGAGAATCAGAGGATGGGTGGGGTCTAAAAGCTCATTACGCTTACCCATACTGCCTGAAATTTTAGGGTCAAAAAAGCAGCTTACGGGTCTACCTGACCTATGCAGCTGTGTCGGTGTAGCGCAACGATTTTTGCTTATAAAAAACTGCAGGTCAACCTTGGCTTGTTCAGATAACGTAATATTATAAAGTCTGGGTTCATTGGATTTTGGCTCAATTACCGTGCCAGGATAGTAGCGAGAAAAACAATCTTCTACAAAAACTAACAGCTCATCAGGCTGAAGCCAGCGTCCCTGATCACGACTCTTATTAATAGAGTCTAAAATGTGATCCGAAAAAGCCAGCATGTTGACAGCTTCGGTTTCTAGCTCATCTTGCAAAAATCGATTTTTAATGAGTGCATTTCCTGTCTGAATTGCTTGCTGCTCTTTCTCTTTAGGAGATAAGTCTGCGGAGAAAAGATTGACTAATAACTTCTCAGTAGCCTGACCTAAGATACTTTCAATATCACCAATACTCTCTTCAAATATCTGAATACGATCATAAAGTCGTTCGAGGATTCTTTCTTCAATCGTATCAACCAAGCTAAAGTTAATAATTGAAATACGTTCTGCTGGTTGTCCTAATCGATCTAAACGACCAATTCGCTGCTCTACTCGCATTGGATTCCAGGGCAGGTCATAATTAACTAAAAACCGACAGTGCTGAAGGTCAATGCCCTCGCTGCCTACCTCAGAAGATAATAGTACTGAAGGGCCATCATCTTGACGAAACTGTTCGACCGTTGCCCACTTATCATCTCCCATATCTCCCATAATCAGACAGTTAGAGATGTTAGCAACTTCTAAACGACGTTGTAAGTATTTTAATGTCCCACGAAAGTAGGCAAAAATAACAAATTTCTCATTAGGGTTTTTCTGGAGCTGTTCCTTAAGAAAGCCTTGCAGTTTTAGATACTTGCTGTCGCAAGACTCTAACTCTTGAATATTGACTTTCTTCAGTGCTGAAGGTTTGGTGATAGGTAACGTGCTGGTATTATGCTGTTCCGGTATTTTGCCAAAATCCTCCCAAAGAGCTTCGTCAACTAGGGCACTAAAAGAAGCATCATTTTTCCAAGCTTCCAGTGCGGCTACCATGCAGCTGGCCATTTGACGCTGTTTGGAAATTAGCTGAAATAGCGGCGCACCTTTTTTGCCCTTACTCTGTTCACGAATATACTCACTAACGCGGTTATAGACCTCTTGCTCTAAAGGTGAAAACCTGACTTCAAGCGTTTGTGGATTACGCTGGACCCGGTTACTCAAGACGTCACGTTTGCGGCTACGGGTGATGTATTGCCCTAATAAAGAAACTTTCTCAAGTTTGTAGCCAAGCTCAATCCGTTCGCTTTCGTTAACTTGGTTCAGATCTGATAAGCTCTGCTGAATTTGCTCAAGTAAAGGATTATCCGCAAAGTAACTAAAGGCTGAAGTGAGCTGTAAAGCCTCGCGAGCTTTGGCAGGCTCTGGCGGACTCGCCCATAAATGGCGTAATGCATGGACGACCGGTTCATTTGCCTCCAGCATATTATTAAAAATGTCGGCATTAAAAAAGTCGTCGGGGCTGATGATGCGTAGTATCTGATACAGGTTGGAGCTATCTGTTTGAATGGGTGTTGCAGTAAGCAGAATAAGGTGTTTGGCAGCATCACGAATCAGCTGCCCTACTCGGTTACTCGACGTTGTTGCATTACGCAGGTAGTGGGCTTCATCAATGATGGCCAAATCAAACAGGCTCAGAGACTCACTGCTAGGGTTAGCATCTAGTAAGCGCGCTAGTTCTGCGCGAGCGTTGGTTGTATTAATACCTTCCCAGTTAAGACCTGGACGCAGTCCTTCTAGACTTGAAATACAGACAAACGCTTGCGGTTGCTGGTGTTCAAGACACAACCTGACTCGACGCAACAGCTCTTTTGCATCAACAATATCTGCAAAAATATTAAACCGCTGTCGCAGGTCATCTTGCCACTTTTGGCGTAGCATCGCTGGACACACAATTAGCAAGCGTCTGGCCTCTTCTCGGGTCTGGAGTTCTTTCCAGATATACATTGCCTCAATGGTCTTACCAAGGCCCACTTCATCCGCAATCAATAGGCGACCCACCGGAGAGTTGAGGAATTTAAGAACGGGCTTAAACTGATGAGGGTAGAAATTTGTTTGACTAGCCTCCATACTATAAAACACATTCGTCAACTGACCTTTAACTTTCTCAAGGGTGAGAATACGTCGCAGGTCATCCGGTCCGCCAAAGCGACCTTGCCGAATTAACCCTTCAATACTTTCATCATCGCAGCAGAGTTCAAGCAGATTTTTAGGTCTATATATTTTTTCGGCAGGACCAAATTCAACTTCTACTAAAATACGATTACCTAACCGTCTGATACGTCCAGTTGTTTGACCCCGTTTACCAGGATTAGATTTCAACCGTACGTCTTGTCTTGATATTTCTGGATTCCAGCTATTTTTTGATGCCATGGGCTTTTTCGTTAGCTTTTACATCAGATCTCGCGTATCTTCATAACTTTCCGGTTGAGAATATTCTGGTCGTATGGGTGCTTCATCTTTTTCTACCTGACTGGGTAAGCGCATCAAGTTAGGATCTTCGTAGGCAAGCATGCAGAGCCCATAGGCAACAGTAAATCGACCAAATTCTTTCGGGGCAAGACCGTTGGTAGCTAAGTTCTCGGGTGCAGGAATTTCTTTTAATTGATAAGACGGAATACCGCTATTTTTATGATTGAAGTCACCGTGAGTAGACTCGATAGCACCTTGGAAAAATGGGATGTTGCTACCGCCACCACCCACTAGCACCCTCAACTTAGTACCAATGTCATCCTTGGTAAGGCTACCCCGTGCAGTATGATGTCTTTTGTTTCCACCGATCACAATACCAGCAACAAGCCTCTGTACTCTATTCCTGCTTTTGCTGTTGTGGATTTGCTGCTGGAATTCTAAATCATTGGAACTTGACAGACTTTGGCGAACAGATTCAAATGAGCTGTCAAGTTCATCTGCAGCTTGTTTGATCAGTGCACTGACTCCAAGGGGCTTGACCTCAGTTTCATAGATATCGAGATGCCGCGTTCCTTCATCTCGCCAAAATCGGAATGCAGACCCATCTAACGTCCCATCTCCAATATCAAACAGGGTATAAAAACCGTCCTGAGCAGCCTGTGAGCTTAGGAAAGACCAAGCCGCTGCAGTGATTTCTGGAGTAGTAATACAATCTAGGGAGTCTGGGTTAACATTCGTATCCATCCAATCTTGAATGTGAGTGCTGAGTTGTTGAAGCTTTGATAGCGTAAACTTTACAGGCTCTAGAGGACTGTGTTTCAAGACCCAAGCTAAGGAGAGGACTCGATGGAAGCGTGCTAGAGCTGGTGAGTCACAATATGCGGCAGGAACACCAATATTTACGCTCCAGTGAACAGTCTGGTTTTCGAAAAGATCGGGACGGTTTTCTTCAATCCAAGCTTGGGCTCTTGTGATCACCTGGCTTAGGTAATAGGCACAGATGCTCTCAACCATCTCAGGTTCGTTTAATTCGGGCAACTGCTCAAGACGCCAGGAGTCAGTAGTCGGCATATCTAAGTCGGCCAGACGCATTTTGATAAAGTCCACTGAGCGATTGATGGCATGAGTGCTATTTTCCCATTCGCTCATAGTCATTCCCGTAAGCAGAGTGTCATCACTCAAAATGGCGAGCTTAGTAGGAATTAAGGCTTGCTCTAGGGCACTTCGATTAATTCAAAAATAGCGTCTCAATATGAGATCATGGTTACGGATTAGGGTTGACAGGGAGACTTCGGATGGGACAACAAGGATTTTGGGATTTTGAGATCCGTCATCAAAAGCTGGAGTCAAAAAAAG
>JBCDFI010000400.1:0-5324 GCA_039178155.1 Cyanobacteria bacterium P01_H01_bin.105 | reverse complement strand
CTAAGGTCGTCGCTACAGAATAATTGCTCCAACTTTAGCCTGGGTTGCTTGAATATAGTCCTGGGGAGTCAGCCAGAGCATCGCCCCACGTGTACCGGCTGACACAGCAATATGCTCGTGGGCTTCGATCCACTCGTCAACATAGGTCGGATAGTTTTTTTTGCATGCAAGGGCTGTGACGCCACCTCGAATGTATCCAGTTAGGGGTTGAACCTCTTTCAAGGCAACAGGAAGTAGCTTGCGATCTTGGGTAAGTTTAGCCAGTGCTTTAAGATTGAGCTGGGCATTGGCAGCCACGACCGCCAAACAAATACCATTGCGATCGCCACGAATCACCAGAGTTTTAAACACTTGTTCATGGGGTAGACCTAGTTTGTCAGCTGTGGTCACGGCCACTAAATTATCTGGATCTACGGTATAAGTCAGTATTTGATACTCAATGGCCAACGCATCGAGTAGACGTGCCGCATTGGTTTTCATGGCTCCTGTCTGATTTGCCTGATTCGTTCAATTTGATTTTTATCTAACTCGATCGAGAGTAGAGTTAACCATTGATCTTAGGTAATAGTGGGCATTATCTTAGCTAAGACTTGTCCAAATAACCAATTGCAAAGCAGGCTCGACCATCAGATTTGGCTTGATAGAGTCCTTGATCGGCGGCAGCAATGAGCGCTTGATAAGAGTCATTGACAGTCAATGTAACCGTTGCAATGCCTAGACTGACGGTAAGGTAGTTGCTGACTGTTGATAGACAATGTTCAATCTCAAGCTCACGCACAGCGGTTTGTATAGCTCTAGCCACATATTGCGCACCCACCAAGGTCGTATTTGGCAAAACGACGGCAAACTCTTCGCCGCCGTAGCGGGCAACTAAATCAGGCTGGCGTTTAACAGCTTTTTGTAATGCTTGAGCAACTTGTTGAAGACAGGCATCTCCTGCCTGATGTCCATAGTTGTCATTGTAGAGTTTGAAATAGTCAATGTCACAAAGAATTAACGTCAGAGGTGTCTGATTACGAGCGGTCCAAGCCTTATCCAGAAACTCATCAAAGGCCCGACGGTTAGCGATTTGAGTCAGTGCATCTAACCGGGCTAGGGCTGTCAGTTCTTGATTCTGCTGTTGTAAGGCTTGGGCATTTTCTTTGTGGACCGTAATATCTGTTGCAGTCCCCAGCAACTGCTGAGGAGTACCGTCTTGATTCCACTGAAAGATAGTTTCTCGGCACAGCATCCAAAGCCAGTTGCCTTGCTTATGGCGTAAGCAATATTCATTCTCTACAATGTCATTGCTTTTAGACTGAGCCAGTCTTTGGCGGGTCTGATGAATGGCTTTGATGGTATCGGGATGGGCTAACCTCTCTAAAAATTGAGGTCCAAATCGTTGAATCTCTTCAGGAGAATATCCTAGAATATTTTCCATATAACCGTTCACATAGTAGTTGATTCCACTGGCAAAATCATTCACATATAAAATATTCGTACTAGCATCTAGGATGCCTTGAATAAAGCGTTGGCTCTCCTGCCATGCCTTCTCCGCTTGCTGACGTTCAATCATTTCGAGAGTGAGCTGGCGCTTTTGTTTGGTTAAAAGATGTGTTTTTTGTTGATTGCTGGCATGGCTAATGGCTAAGGCAATAAGACAGGCAGCTGTGACAATAAAAGATTTTTCTGCGGCTTGCCATACTCTTGGAGACTGTTGCTGATCGCAACACAATACACCAACAACTTGTTCCTGATGGTATATAGGAAATTCAATTAGAGCCGTGATTGCATGTTTTTGCCCCCATAGATAGGGGGGTAAAAGGCTAGGTCTAGCTTTTGCTTGCCCATTTCTGGCAGGTTTTTCATGCAGCTGACTAAGAATAGATTCACCCGTATTGACAATCAGACAATCACGCTGGGTTAGGCGCTGAAAATAGTCGGCGTGTTCGGCAATTTTTACGGGCGGACCGGGTTGATAAGAAGCAATGGCTCCATAATGAGCAACGGCCTTAAACAGACTGCGATTGTCTGTGTATAACCAAACTTGACAGTTCGTTAGGGCCAGATTTTTAACAAGTGAATGGGTGACGACAGCTGTAGCGGCATCTACATCACCGTTGTAAATTGCTGCGCATCGACTAAGCTCTAAAAGTGCCTGAAACAATGCACCATGGGAGGAATGGCTGTCTAAGAAAACAGACGCTACTAATGACTGACTAGATTGCTCAAATGCAAGCGACATTCCAACTGATTAAGAATGGACCAATCTGATACAGCTCAACATGACTAACGTCAGCTCGAACTGTCTCATCAGACCTATTTAATCAGGATTCCTCAGAAGTGATGCATTTTAACTATGGATGGGATAATCCCTTAATGTAACCCTAGTCAAAAATGTTGCCAAAGAAGTCGATTGTATCTTTGAGGGCAACGATGAAGCTGTCGATTTCAGCGTAGGTGTTATAGAAATATAGGCTAGCCCGCGCTGTAGAATCTACATCTAAAAATCGATGCAAAGGCTGGGTACAATGGTGCCCTGAACGAATAGCTATACCCGCTTGGTCTAAAAATGTAGACAGGTCTTGAGCGTGGAGATTCTCAACGGTAAATGTAGCGATCGCAGCTCGTCCGCTACCGTCTGCTTTTGGCTTTGGCCCATATAGCGTGAGATTGGGCACATCGGCTAGGCGGTCGTATAAGTATCGGGTCAGCTCGTGCTCATAGTGAGCAATTCGGTCCATGCCGATATCGGTCAAATAGTCGACCGCTGCCCCCAGCATGATCACCTCGGCAATAGCTGGAGTCCCTGCCTCAAATTTATGGGGTAGTTCTGCGTAGGTGGAGTGATCTAGATAGACATCTTGGATCATTTCGCCACCGCCCAAAAAGGGAGGCATTGCGTTGAGAATATCTAGCTTGCCATACAGAAAACCAGAACCGGTGGGGCCACACATTTTATGGCCTGAAGCGACTAGCCAGTCACAGTCTAGGGTCTGAACGTCTACTGGCATATGGGGAATGCTTTGGCAGGCATCGATCAGTACCTGAGCGCCTTGGGCATGGGCTAGCTTAATAACCTCTTCTACGGGATTGATGCAGCCAAGGGTATTAGAGATGTGGTTGATGGCAACCAGACGGGTGCGATCGCAAACCAGCTCCCGAAAATGATCCAGATCGAACTCCTGAGTATCCGTCAGCTGCACATGCTTCAGCACTGCTCCCGTTCGCTGGGCCACCAGCTGCCAAGGTACCAAATTACTGTGGTGTTCCATCACCGATAGAATCACCTCATCTCCAGCCTTTAGGTTATTCATTCCCCAGGCATAGGCCACCAGGTTAATCGCTTCACTAGCATTGCGGGTAAAGACAATCTCATCGCGGCTAGTCGCATTGACGAAAGCTGCCACTTTGTCGCGCGTAGCTTCATACGCTGCAGTCGCCCGAGCACTCAGCGTATGCACACCCCGATGAACATTGGCGTTGTCCTGATTGTAGTAATCCAACAGGGCATCCAAAACGACTTTCGGCTTTTGAGAGGTGGCCGCATTATCGAAATACACCAGCGGTTTACCATTCACCATCTGATCCAAAATCGGGAAATCTGCCCGAAAATCATGGGCCAGAGGTTTAGCCGTTGTCAAAGTCATTGCCTACACTGTCCATTGCTGAATGTACTGGGTCATACGCTCTCGTAGGGGAGCCACGGTCATCAGCTCAATAATTTCCATGGCAAAGGCGTAAATAAGAAGCCGCTGAGCCTGGTCGCGGTTAATGCCTCGACTTTGCAGATAAAAAAGCTCATCCGGTGCTAGCTGAGCGATGGTAGCACCGTGGGCACACTTCACATCATCTGCCACAATATCTAGCTCAGGCTTAGTATCCACCCGAGATTTGGGAGAAAGCAACAAATTACGATTTAGCTGAGACGCATTGGTTAGCTGAGCTTTTTGAGGTACATAAACCTTGCCATTAAACACCCCGTGAGCCCGGTCGTCCATAATATTTTTCTGCAGCTGATCGGCGCTGCCATGGGGATGACTCAGCGCTATTAAGCTATGGGTATCGGCCAGCTGCTTGTCGCGAATGGCCGTAAGACCATTGAGGGTGGTCTCAGTTTGTGGTCCGGTCTGGTAGACCTCCAGATTATGGCGAGAAATACTCGCTCCCACATTAATAGACGTATTGCGATAGCGGCTATCTCGCGCCTGGGAAATAGCGGTTTTGCCAATGTGGACGGACTCAGCGGACTCCTGCTGTAGCCGCAGGTGAGTCACCTCAGCATTGTCATGGACCCAAACCTCAGTGACGCTGTTGATAAAGCTAGAGCCAGTACCATGGAACTCTTCTACTAGCGTGACCGCACTACTGGCCTCGGCCACAACCAGACAGCGGGGTTGAACAAATAAAGTGTCCCCAATGGTCAGATAGACAATCTGTACTGGCTGGTCAAGCACTGTGTTCTTACTGATGTGAACCACAGCCACGTCAGCAAAGCCAGCGGTGTTTAGAGCAGTAAAAACTTCATTGCTTCCCTGGACCTGAGCCAGATAGTCAGGAGCAGTCGCTAGCTGGCTGAGAACATTGACACCGTCACCCAGATTGGAAAGACCTTCTGCAAAGATGCCATTTACAAACACGGCTTGGCTAGCATTGATCAAACTGATATCGACCAATCGCTCTTTAGCCTGGGCCAGAACCGACTCACTTAAACCTACCGGACTTTGAAAATCCGTTGCGAGCAAGCTAGACAGATCGGTAAAACGCCAATCTTCGTCTCGATTTGACGGAAAAGCTCGCTCTTGCACCTGGGCTCGTGCAGCAGCTCGCAGTGTATCCAGTGCCAAGGAAGAGTTTTTGGCTGCTGACGTGGCTTGATCTAGCAGCGACTCCAAGTAGCGATCGCGCACAGCGACTACGTTACTCATGAGGCCACCGCCTGCTCTTCCAAGAGCCACTCATAGCCTTTAGCTTCAAGAGCTAGGGCCAGTTCTCTACTACCGGTTTTGATAATTTGGCCACCGCACATAACATGGACATAGTCCGGCACGATGTAGTTAAGCAAACGTTGGTAGTGGGTAATCACCAAGTTGGCACTATCCGGTGTGGCCAGCTTGTTAACACCCTCTGCAACAGTTTTTAAAGCATCAATGTCCAAACCAGAATCGGTTTCATCCAAAATTGCTAGTTTGGGTTCCAGCAGAGCCATCTGCAGAATCTCATTCCGCTTTTTCTCACCACCGGAAAAGCCTTCGTTAACGCTTCGATCAAGAAAGCTCGCATCCATTTTGACGATGTCGGTCTTCTCTTCGATTAGATCGTCAAAGTCAAACACATCAACCTCG
>JBCDFI010000399.1:0-5335 GCA_039178155.1 Cyanobacteria bacterium P01_H01_bin.105 | reverse complement strand
ATCGTTCGAGCAGATATCCTCAAAGAACGTCTCTCCGCCGATGCATTTCAAGACTTTGAAAGATTAATTGACGGCCAACACACTCTACGAGACTTGTCTGTCAAAACAGGCAAACCGCTGATCCCGTTGACCCAGTCTCTTATCCCCCATATCCGCCGGGATTTGATTAAATTAGCTAAGGTCAGTGATTTGTTGTTGACTCCCTATTCACAGCGGCGTTCTACTTCATCAGCGGTCCGCTCATCTGTCAGTGTTGTCGATCAAAAGAAAGGGGCTAAGGGCATCGCACTTAAGCCTAGGACCTCACCGGTTGGGCTAACTCGGTCTGGCAAGGTCGCTCAACAAGCTAGTCTGGCTAGTCTGGCAAAGGGCAGAACTGTAATCGCCTATGTTGACGATGATCCCGCGGATAGTCAGGCCATGGCGGATATTTTTCAAGATTCAGAGTATCGCTATGTCAATATTTCTGATTCATTACAAGCGCTCCCTAAGCTGCTAGTGCTCAAGCCTCAGTTAATTTTCCTCGATCTGGTGATGCCGGTGGTCAATGGGTATGAGCTTTGTGCTCAGATTCGGAGAATTTCGATGTTTAAGGATATTCCTGTCATCATTATGACCAACAACAATGGTATTCCTGATCGAGTGCGAGCTAAAGTGGTTGGCTCCACGGGCTTTTTGGGTAAACCTATCACACCCAAACGAGTTTTAAAGGTAGTCTTTAAGCATTTACAGCCTAAGCCTGTAGCACCGTCCAGGCCAATGCATTTTAATAACCTGTTGCCGTCGGTTTAACAGGTCTAGTTGCAACAGTGCGATCGCAGCGTCAAATTCCTTAATCAACCATCATGAGCACTCATCAAACCATCCTCCATCCGCCGATACCACTCTATTTTCGTCTAGAAGCGTCTGAACTTCTTCAGCAAATAGGGAATGAACTCCAGACCCTCAGTCAAAACTTTAGTATTCAGACAGCCCATACCCTTATGCGCCTCGCCCATACCCTCAAGGGAGCCGCTGCAACGGTAGGCTTAGAGGCCATCAAAACCATAACTCAGGCCTTAGAAAATACATTCAAGGCATTGTGTACTCCAAATGCCAGCCTAACTCCAGCCATCAAGACCTTGATCTTTGAGGGATATGATTGCCTAAAAGTCTCGCTTTCAGTTCCGTTAGCCAAAGCTCAAATCAACGAGTCCGATGTGTTAGAGCGAATGGCAATCATTGTCTCGCAGCTGCAGGAAAATCTAGGCACTCAGTTTGGGCAAGACAGCTATTTACCCACCTCCGCTCAGCTCGGATTTGACGTGACTCAAGCAATTTTTGAGAGTGGCGTGACCGAGTACCTAGATGAGTTAAACAATGCCCTAGTAGCCCCTGACCCTGTCTTTCTAACAGAGTTACTGCAGGTTCAAGCCGATGTATTTATAGGGTTAGCAGAATCACTCGAATTACCGGAATTTGGTAGAATTGCCCAGTCTACACTGATAGCCCTCCAGCAACACCCTGATCAGGTTGTCCACATTGCTCAGCGTGCCCTGGTTGACTATCGCAAGGGGCGGGCACAGGTGCTTAAATACGACAACGGCAACTACGCACACAGAGCTAACCTGGCTACTTCTCATCTGAGCCATAGCCCTTCTCAATCAAGCTGGGTTAACCGTCTGTGGCAGTGGTTGAGGCAATCCATTGAGCTACCTCACTGGCCATCTCCAATCAAGACCGCTCAGTCAGAGCTACAACAACAGCCTGTCTCAGCAGACAATCAACAGCCCCTTACTCAGCTATTCCAGCACTGCCAGGAGAATTTGAATCATTTGACCCAACAGCAGGGTAAACCTGTCCTGATAGAGATTAAGGAGAGTGAAATTCTCATCGATCAATCTTTAGCCACTCAGCTATATAAGCCTCTCCTATATCTGGTTCACAATGCCTTTAACCAGGGTATCGAGATACCGGCAGTGCGTCGACAGCACGGAAAATCAGCGGTGGGAAAAATCCAGCTGGCGGCCAAACAAGCACAGCAGCACTTGGTCCTATGTGTTTGGGATGATGGCTGCGGACCTAACCCAGAATCTACTCATCAGCACCTATGTCCTCACATAGAAACTCTCCATGGGACCATTGATGCCGCTTACTATCCCGGCAAGGGCACCTGCTTTACCTTAAAAGTCCCTCTTACAACCTTCCTTTGCGCCTGACCCTACCGAACCCGAGCTCCCCGATAGCGGAGTTCGGGTTTTATCAGCTGCCGCTTAATCACTGAGGGTAGATCTCCCTGATGCCCCATTAAAATCAAGACATCACCAGCGGCCAGGAATGTATCTTGTTTAGGATGGACTAAAATCTCACCGGACTGTCGCCGCAGGGCCACAATGATAAAGGTGCCATGGCCTTGAGTCTCAATATCGCGAATCGTAGCCCCCACTAGGCTTGACTGAGATTCAACGGGTAGTTCACTAAGCTGGATATCAATGTCTAACAGCATCTGGTTAAGCGCATTCCGGCCTTCTCCTTGAGCTAAAAAATCTTCGGCTGTAGGATTAATCAACAGATTGGCCATTCGGCCCGCACTGATGGTCGCTGGTAGTACCACATGATCCGCCCCAGCGAAACGGAGCTTTTTCTCTGTTGACGGTAGTTCTCCTCGAGACAAAATGGTTATATTACTGTTGAGTTCACGGGCAGTTAACGTAATAAATACATTGACTGCATCATCTGGTAATACGGTAGCTAAGGCTCGAGCCCGGTGAATACCCACAGCTTCGAGACTTGGTTCATCGGTGGCATTCCCCAAATGCATTAGGTAACCCTGTTCCTGTCCCAGGGTGACTCGCTGTGGATCAGCATCTACCACAATAAATGGTAGTCCATCTCGTTGGAGTTGTTGGGCTAAAAGCTGGCCAATCCGACCATAGCCACAGACAATCACATGACCTTTTAAATTTGCAATGGTTTCACTCATACGTTTGAGACTCAGTGCCTGACGAATTTCTCCAGCTGCCACGGACTGTACGATACCCGAAATAATGTAGGTTACCGACAACACTCCAGCGATGATCACCAAAATGGTAAACACCTTTAAGCTGGTTGACTCCAGCGGCTTTACCTCTCCATAGCCAACGCCAAAAATGGTAATTACCACCATGTAGATAGCATCCATCAAGGCCCAGCCCGCCGCTACATAGCCAATCACAGCCACAATCACGGTGGTAACAAAAAAGCTAACCCCAATGAGAATACGCTTTAGTGACTTTTCCATGATGGTTTACCCAGGAGCAGTTAATGGCTCATCATAGGAGGGGCTATCCAATCAAGTGGTATGAAAAGTAGCAAAATCTTCACTTATGACCTTACTTTAATCAACCAAATTCAGGTGGAACTAGAATCTATTTAGCTCAATGAAAGTGACACATTGGAGATTAATGACATGGTTGCGATCGCAACATTTGGAGCCGGTTGTTTTTGGGGAACAGAACAAGCATTTCGTCAGCTGCAAGGTGTCATCCAAACATCTGTTGGCTATATGGGCGGACATTTCGAAAACCCTTGCTATTTAGATGTTCTCTCTCGCATTACCGGACATGCAGAAGTGGCTCAAATAGAGTACGACCCAACTATCATCAACTATGAAACATTATTAGAAACATTCTGGCAGATTCATGATCCAACCAGCTTAAACCGTCAAGGAGCCGACCGTGGTGAACAATATCGCTCAGTTATTTTTCATCACACAGATACACAAAAACAGCTGGCCTATCGATCTAAACAGATAGCGGCCAGCCGGTATAGTAAGCCCATTGTCACTGACATTGCAGCTGCGACCACCTATTGGTTAGCTACTGAAGAACATCAACACTATTTTGAGAAAAAATCTAAAATCTCGTAAAGACACTTATAGCAGAATTTCTGACAAAAAATAGTCCTGCTAGTTTATTGAAGCTAGCAGGACCACTATTTCTTTTAAGCGTTAATGCAGATGCGCTCTAACTTAAGACACTGCAATTAACCGTAGATAGATTTACTTAGTACGCTGATCAAGCTGATCTAGACGCTCTGCTTGAATATCCTTAACACTCTTAGACTGGTTGTCTAAGTGCTCAAGACGTTGCTCTTGAATTTTGTTACCACCTGCAACATCAGATAGCTGCTCATCAGATAGCTGCTCATCAGTAACACTCTTGTTCTGCTCTTCCATGGAAGTTACCTCAATGTAGTAAAAACAACGAAGGTCACGCTCGAACTATAAATGCGTAGCGTCGGACTCAATCATCTCAACCTATCATATCGAGTCTCAACAAAAATGGACGTCTCTTTATTATTTTCTAACAAGTATTTAAGTATCGATTTAGGTTTAAAGAGAATTCTAAGGATTTACTAAGAAAACAACCTCAAATTGTTAGGAGGTCAGAGTAATGGGAAGCCAATTCTGAGAATTTCCTGAGTGTATGCCGTTTTGATGCATTTACTGTTAAAATTTGGCATTATTTTCGTAGGCTGCACACTGAGACAACGTCTCACACGTATAATTTAGAAGAAGAATTTCATCTAACATCTAAGAGGCAGGTTTAGAGATGGGCGATAGCAGCATATTTCGTCAAGAAGCTTTAGAGCGGCTATCCTCTCCAGAGCAGCTCGATCAGCTCATGCAAATCGTCTCTCCTCGTAGCTGGTTGCCTTTAGCAACTGTTGGTGGGCTTTTGGGGGCTGCTCTGTTTTGGGCCTGTGAAGGCCGTATCCCTGTAACTACTAGTAGCCATGCTATTTTGGCCTATACCGAAGGTGAATCTAGCGAGCTAGTTGGGGTAGCCCATTTTCCCAGCGGCGAGCTGGCTCAGATTGAGCCAGGTATGGATGTACTCCTGATTCCTGATGTAGAAGGCAATAAACAAGCAGCGGGCGGAATAGAAGGGACAGTCAAAGAGGTATCACTCCCTACGGTGATGACCCTCAACGGTGTACGTCAGTTAGAAGATCCGGCCGCACCGACAACCATTGAAGTTCTGATAGAACTCACCCCAGATCCCAATACCAGTAGCGGCTATAAATGGTCTGCCAGTAGTCTTAATATGGTGCCTTTGGGGGGTATGCATGCGACCGCCAGGGTAACGCTTGATGAGAAGGCTCCCCTCTGGTTTGTACTTCCCTTTTTACATCAGTCATCGTAATGATCCCAAGCAAAAAAGAGAGTTTCTATAGAATCTTTGCTTACGTGTCTGTTTGCAATCTCTCGGTAATCAAAATGTTGTCGCATTCATAACAGATGACGTCCATAACAGTATGATGTTCATCCTTGCAGGGTAGTAGTTCAGGGTAGTAGTTGTAGAGGTGAAATTCT
>JBCDFI010000398.1:0-5337 GCA_039178155.1 Cyanobacteria bacterium P01_H01_bin.105 | reverse complement strand
CGAAACTTTAGGCGGACCTCGCATTCATAGATATTTACGCTGTTGTCTTGGGCGGACAAGTTGAAGGACATTGCCATAAAGTTGATTGGATATATGGTTTAAACAAAACGTGAAGACAGACGATTATGTGATGATTGATGTCACGTTTTTTATTGCTGCAGCGTTACTGTTACCTACGCTACTGCTATTTTTAAAGCTGAATGTATTTAGATTAAGCCCATTTCTCGACGTTTTATAACATTTGATTCTGTTGATTTATGGAAGATTTAAATAGTATTTAATCAATCGATTAGATATTGTATATACAAGCTTTGAATTTTCAAAATTACTAAAAAATATACAAGCTTTGAATTCAAGATTTTATCTTGTAACCCTTCTTTTAGAGACTCTTCAGTGAAATTTCAGTTTCTTTTTTGAATCTAGTTTGATCGATTTTTAGGATTGAAATCTATCTTTTTAGAGGTTGTAAATCTACTAAAATGTATCTATATAAAGCGTGATTTAACTGGTTTTCAGTATTCCTCCTGTAAGGGCTTTGGGTAGATATTTAATTGAGTGAGGCTTAGACCTTGCATGACACATTAAGAAATTAGAGTGAGTTGTTAGAAGGTGTGAGATCAAAAAAATATAAATTTGCCAATTGCCAATGGGTTAGTGTTCTGAGACGACGTAGAATAGTATCGTTTATCAGTACGGCATACTGTTGCCGCTTCGCTTTTTGAATCAGCCTGTCCCACCTAATTCGAGTATGGAGCCGTTGACGCGTACTCAGGTATTGGTTGCGATCGCAGCAACTGCCCTCGTACTTTTTGTCTTGGCTCGCTTGTGGCTTCTGTTTGATTCAGTTGAACAACTGCCAAGTCAGTTGGGTCTATATCCAGTTAGCATTGGCGTGCTATTGGGGATAGGCATTACGCTGATTAGCGGTATACTTTATCGGCTCTGGCCACGGTATCGTTGTAGTGCTGAAATTTACTTAGACTATATTTTAAAGCCTTTAACTTTACCTGACGTTATTTGGCTAGGTTTGCTGCCTGGTATTAGTGAAGAGTTGCTGTTTCGTGGAGTAATGCTACCCGCGTTAGGTGCAAACCTGGTGGCTTTAGGACTTTCTAGTCTATGCTTTGGCCTGCTGCATATGAGCGATTTACGTCAGTGGCCTTATATGTTGTGGGCAACTTGCGTTGGCGGACTATTGGGTTATAGCGCGCTCTCTACTCAAAATCTTTTAGTGCCAGTTGTTGCTCATGTGCTGACTAACACAGTGTCTAGTCTGGTTTGGAAGCTGAAAGCGACTGATATAGCTGCCCATTAAAGTTTTTTGTTTTGACGTCTACTTCAAATCCACAGCCATGGAAATCACTTGGCTTGCCTGATATTGAGCAGATACTAGGATTAGCTGTATTTGACTCTACTGGATTACCACGTGACTATTTCATCACTGCACAACACGATGATATGGAATGGATTCAGCTGGTTTTTCAGTTGCTAGGGCTACAGCAGTTAATAGCGTCAACTATGGAGCTACCTGAGGCAAATCATGCTGTGATTCGTACCAAGGTGGGTAATATCGTGGTTATTTGCTGCGCTCAGGGGTTTATTGCCCTATTAATTAAGCGTGTACTTCCTCAAGAATATCCTCAGATAGATAAGGCATGGTTCGAGTGGGCCTGTGAGTTTGAGGCTCAGGTTGTGAGAAACCATCCTAACTTCAGAGTCGTTTAATGTCTGACGTAGGTTAAACGTCCATCTTGGATTTGAACAACGGGATGTCCAGATGAACGCACTAGTTGTTCGTCGTGGGTTGTGACAATGACTGTGATACCCATAGAGTTCAGCTTTTCTAAAATCTTTATTACTTGGCGGGAATTATCTCCATCCAGATTGCCGGTGGGTTCATCTGCTAGCAGTAGAGGAGGGGTACTTACCACTGCACGGGCAATACTAACTCGCTGTTGTTCACCCCCTGAAAGCTGATCGGGAAAGCAGTTCGATTTATGCTGTAAGCCAACCATACGAAGGGTAGGACGCAGACGACGATTGATTTCTCGGCGGCTATAGCCCTGAGCCCAAAGGACAAAGGATACATTCTCGGCAACCGTGCGTCGAGGAATGAGTTTGTAATCTTGAAATACGATACCGATGCGACGACGCAGCATGGCCAGCCGATTACCCCGTAGCTTGGCTAAGTTCTGTTCGTCAACAAGAATATTCCCCGAAGTGGCTCGCTCTTGACCGTATAACAATTTAAGCAAAGTAGATTTGCCAGCACCTGAAGGGCCTGTTACGAACAGGAAATCACCACGTTTGACCTGTAAATTAATATTCCGTAGTGCCTGACTACCATTGGCATAGGTCTTAGTTACACCCGACAGTGTGACCAGGGATTGTTGAGTTTTTGCGGTGTTAGCCTGCTTTTGGCGTTGAGTACTCTGGGTTGCCGCAGTTGCCGTATTAGCTGTCTGAAACGTCACAGTGCGCTTTGAAGCATCCTGGCGGCGACGAGGAGAACGGGTCTTGGGCGAAGTCACGGCAGATGTCATAAGGGGGCGTTGCTTTGAATGGGGGCGGAGCTGATTTGAAATACTTAAGTAGTGATTTTGTCTCTGTACAAGGATATAGGTAATGAGATAAATGTCTAGCCCCTTGACAAATTTTTATTGGATTTTGGTGTTGCTTAGTAGCGCCAGCCTAGATCGTAGCCAATGGACCGAAAGACAAATTTGGGTAATGCTAGCATCCGTCGCCAACGCCAAGGTTCTTGATAGAGTCGGTAGAGCCACTCTAGATTGTTGTTGCACATCCAGCGAGGGGCTCGTTTCTTCTTCCCGGCCCAAATGTCAAAACTACCACCCACACCTATCCAGATTGTATTGGGACACAGTCTTTGGTGGGCTGAAATCCAGAGTTCCTGGCGGGGTACGCCCAAGCCTACAAAGATAATGCTTGGCTGTAAAGCCTGTAGTTGATTTTGAAAGTCTAGGTGTTCAGTGTCTGATAGATAGCCATGCTGTGCGATCGCAACGTTCAAATCAGGGAATTGTTGCTGCCAGTGTTCAGCTGCCGCCGTTGCCATACCAGGAGATCCGCCGTAAAACACGACAGGCTCTGTTGGCTGCAACTGCTTTAAGATATCTACCGCAAATTCAATACCGGGGTAGCGCTTGATCCGCCGTCGTTGAACCCACTGAAAATAAAGCTGTACACCAGCACCGTCCGGAATTACCAGCGTAGCGTTCCGAATAATTTTCTGTAGCTCACTATGGGCTTCAGCCTGAACACACATCTCAGCATTTAAGGTTACTACATGGCCGCCGTGCCCTGAGCGCATAGTGTCAACTAACCAGCTTACATAGCTGCCATAGTCGGTACTCTGGTGTACCGGTAAGCCCATGACAAATAACTGATTAAGAGGCGCAATAAAAGGCACGGATGTAGATACCATGGGCACAAAACGAGCGAACGATTTAAGGAAACGGTTTCAGGCATACCGTATATCGGTTGTTGAGAGATGGCAATAGTGATCTTGCTATCTCACTAGAAATCTTCTTCCTCGTATTCGATGACCTTTTTCTTTTGAGGAATGTTCAAAGGCTTTGCTTGGTAAGGCTCTTCTTCTGGCATCGCCTGTTCTACCGGGGGACGTGAGGGTTGTTCTATTTCTAATCGCCTCGGTGGTGCTGCTTCACGACGAGGTGCAGGAGCTTCTTGTTTAATACCGGATGGCAATTGGTTACTTGCAGACGTTGGCATAATATAGCCATCATCCTCTCGCTCCCAAGGTGCTGAGCCTAGACCCAGACGTTCTAATAAACCAACGCTAATCTGTTTTAGCTTCTCCTCTGAACCTTCAAAGACGATGATGCGATCTGGGCCAGTGCTAACAATTTCTTCGACGGGTAGCTCGTAGGAGCTAATCACCTGATCTGGAATTTGAGGTAGTCCCATAGAAGCAATCACCAGGGACTGCAGTTTTCCACTCACCACGTCAAACTTAAATCCGCGAACACGACCCAGACCCTCACCAGACTCGGTGATCACTTCGCTTTTAATCAGGTTGGTATAGTTGGCCACGCTAACATCATCTTCGATGACTGTGTCATCATCTACCAAAATCACATCCCCGATTTTGCGAATGCTGCTCAGCAGCATAATTTGCTCAGGGCCAGATACGACTTTGGATAAAATATTATCTCGTAGTCCCAGGGCTACAACTTCGCCACCTTCACCTCGACCTCGATCTATATCGACCCAAAGCTGACTGACTACGCCGAGTCGACGGCCTGTAGAGCGTGTGATTACTTGGGTTCCAATCATATCGGAACGCAGCCGACTTTGTTCAAAACTCATCGCTGGGGTCTATTGTGTGAGGTCTATATAGGTTGCTTAACCAGAGTGCATGTTTCTTAACTGAAAGAAACGTGCCTCATCACATTACACCCTATACTTCGGTTTTTTTACAGTGTGTGAAACCGAAACCCGCTCTCTACCCTCCGGCACTGGCTCGCTGCAGATTAATCCCGAGCACTTGGGTATAGGCTCCTCTGGCCTGAGTAACACCGATGGTGCGTTCGGCAGATTCAATCATGGGGCGACGTAGACTGACAACGATAAATTGAGCCTGTTGGGCCTGATGTCGAATCATTTTAGAGAGGCGTTCGACGTTGGCACCGTCTAAAAACATGTCCACTTCGTCAAAGGCGTAGAAGGGAGAAGGGCGATAGCGCTGAAGAGCAAAGATAAAGCTGAGGGCTGTGAGGGATTTTTCGCCACCGGACATGGAGGCTAGACGTCGTACTTGTTTGCCTTTGGGGTGAGCAACCAGATTTAAACCGCCATTAAAGGGATCTTGGGGGTCGTCAAGTTGAAGGTAGCCATCGCCGTCGGATAGTTCGGCAAAAATGGCTTGAAAGTTTTTATTGACGGCTGTAAAGGCTTCTTGGAAGGCGTGCCGACGTAGTGTGGTGAAATTCTCAATCCGCAGCAGTAACTCAGTACGTTCTTCCTCTAGTGTGGTGAGCTTGTTCGTGAGTTCTTCTAATCGTTCTTGGGTGCGTTCATATTCTTCTAAGGCCAGCATATTGACTGGCTCCATGGCTTCTAATCGACGCTGTAGCGACTTGAGCTGTTTTTGTAGGTTTTCTAAAGTTAGGTCTTCGGGTAGATCAGGGAGCGGTTCAGGTAATTCATCCTGCCGGGTTTTGATGGCTGTCTGTAACTCACTCAGCTGCTGCTGCCGTTCTTGTTGAGTTTCACTCAATTTTTGTTGTTGCCACTCTAGCTGCTGTAGCTGGTTGCGCTGCTCTCTTAATTGGTGCTCTTTGCGATCGCGCTCTG
>JBCDFI010000397.1:0-5346 GCA_039178155.1 Cyanobacteria bacterium P01_H01_bin.105 | reverse complement strand
GTCCAGGAGGTTGAGGAGGAACGGTAGAATCAGAGGTGTTGGTAACTGGCACATACCTAATGGCAATTTTCCAGGCCAAACCTAGTCCAATTGAATTGGGCAACTGGCACATTCGGGGCATTGAATTTGAGCCAGTTACGCCAAAGCTTTCTGGATAACTCCAATGTTCAGGGGTATTATCCAGAAAGTTTCTGGGTTATTTGCTTATGGAGTGTTTATCCAGAAACTTTCTGGATAACTCCGACTGAGAGGTATTTATCCAGACTTAGTCTGGATAAACAATAGTTAGGCGTGCAATGCCGACAGGTGGCTCTGTTCTGACTTTGCAATTTATGATTTTCGTTAACGTGTGATTCTATGGCAATGAAGATCTAGCCCTTTTAACTATGAGTAAGAGCTCTAACGACTTTACGAAACTGACTCGCGAAGCTCTTAGCAAGCGGGCAGGCCAGATGTGCTCTAGACCAGGATGTCAGCAGCCGACAGTAGGCCCTCACAAGGACCCTAAAAAATTTGTTGACCTTGGAGAGGCCTGCCATATCAGAGGTGCTCGACCTGGTTCAGCTCGGTACGACCAAGAAATGACCTCTGCCGAGCGTCGATGTATTACAAATGCAATCTGGCTATGTCGTACTTGTGGGAAAATGATTGACTCAGACCCCATTAAATTTACTGTTGGTCGCCTCTATTCATGGAAGATGCAGCACGAGGCTTCTATGGAACGAAGACAAGAAGGCACTTCATATACTGAAGAGCTGTTAGATGCTGAACTGCGACCGTTTCTTAACGAACCTCCTGGAGCTAGGCAAGTCGCATTGGATCGGCCATCAGGATGGGAATACCTTCTTACTATTGAGCTACTTCGCCCCAAACTAAAGGATGTTTTCAGAGATTTAGCAGATTTGGAAGCCGATCTAATTTTACGTCCTAGTTCTGCATTTTCAGTTCGAGAGTTTGGCGCACGTTTCCAAGAGGTGATATCAGATATGAGCAGAGGTGGGGCGGCTCTGGCAACATTAATTAATTCTCGCCTGCCAAAAGCTTATGGTCAGGCAGGGGAGGCTGGCGATCCACTAGCCATACTTCATGCCTGTAATCAGCTAGAAGAGACTTGTCGATTCCTACTTGAAACAGAGGCTCGAGTACGTGCATTAGTTTGGCCAGAAGTACTGGAACACCTTCGTGAGGATCTTCTTGGATGGAACTCTCAGAACATACTTCAGATGCAGAGAATTGTTGATGAGATTTCTGATGCTGTAGAAGATGCATTGAAGTTAGATGAAGATTATGATGGTCCACCGATTGTTCGAAAGATTAACCTCACCCTTACCCTTCCAGAGCAGTACAAGCGCTTCATCGAGAAGATGAATACTTTAGACTTTGAGCAAATTGCCCTCTCTGAATTCTCAGCATAATCTTATCGAAACATTAACACTGCGTCCTTAGATAGAATCCAACGATATTAGGCGACGTGAGTCACGTCCCGCTTATCCTCTCAGTACAAACTTTATAGCTTCATGCAGATGTATTGACATTGTAAATACGTTTTCTTACACTACAGAATATGGATGTGTATTTTGTACTCAACGGCATTACGTTTGTCTGGAACGATGAAAAAGCACAAATTAATCCTCAAAAGCATTATGGTGTAACGTTTCAGCAAGCTGCTGAAGCCTTCTTCGATCCGCTGTTGGTTGTTGTTGATGCGAGCCGTAATGATGAAGCACGAGATGCCATTATCGGTCTCGATAGACGTTGGAACCTCTTGTACGTTGTTTTCATTGAACGCGAAGACGATATGATTCGCATTATTTCAGCCCGTAAAGCCACCCGAAAGGAACGTGAATACTATGAAAACTGACGCATTAAAAAAACGTTTAGACAGAAATCGTCCAATGACAACAATCACAATTCGGATGCCCGAAGATGTGATCGAAGACTTGAAACGAATTGCACCTTTGCTCGGGTTTTCGGGGTATCAGCCCTTGGCTCGTGCCTACATTGGGCAAGGGCTTCGAATCGACTTAGAGCGCTTAGAAGGAGATACCGTCTCTGCCTTAATTGCCAGTCTGAAGCGTCATGGTGTCAGCGATGAAATTCTGCAAGAAGCGCTTGGCGAAGTGGCTCAAAAATAGCTACATTGGGTTGTCCTGGCTGAGTCGCCTAACACTGCGTCGGTGCGGACGGAGCAAAAGCTATCGACTAAAATCGGAGATACTGACCGCCGCACAACTCCACCGTTATACGTCAAATCCTTGATGAGTTTTACTGTTGCTGTTTGATGCTTGAAGTCAAAGTGAGCGTGCATGTTTCTTTGACTATGTGACAAGCTGAAACAGCCTAAATCTATTCTCATGACATGCGTAATTCGACTTGCCAGAGTACGAAGCTTTGGTTGATTCCAGAGTTCGGCAACTTGGAATTATTTCGAGCAAAAGCCATCCATTACAGCTATGCTCGCCACTCTCATCCAAGCTATTCAATCGGCATTATTGAAGCTGGAATAGGTGGCAATCATTATCAAGGGACTACCTATTTAGCGCCTCCCCAAAGTATTATTTTTATGAATCCAGAGGAAGCCCACACGGGCTACTCTGCTGAGAAGTTACCACTTACTTATCGAATGCTATATCCTAGTGTTGACTTCATTCAGCAAATAGCTACTGAGGCTCAAATAAGTTGCCTTCCCTACTTTAAGGACGCTGTTGTTCAGAATAAAGCGTTGGCTAGAAATGTCCTTTCTTTACATGCAGTTCTTGAAAGAGCAAACAACCGGTTAGAGCAACAGATCCAGTTAATTGAAGTTTTATCAGACATTCTGCTCAACTATGCTGATGTTAAACTTCGAGCTACTCAACTGGGTAAAGAACATCAATCTGTTCGTTTAATTAAAGAGTATCTTCACGACAACTTAGGTTCTAACATCTCCTTAGAACAATTAGTGAAAATCACAAACTTAAATCGTTCATATTTAATTCGCGTGTTCCGTAACGCCGTAGGAATGCCACCCTACACTTATCTAAATCAAATTCGTGTAGAAAAAGCAAAGCGGCTTCTGAGGCAAGGTATGTCTATTGCAGATGCTGCGATCACGGTTGGTATGTCAGATCAAAGCCACCTGACTCGACACTTCAAGAAAATTGTAGGAATTACACCAGGTCGCTATCGCAACATGTCAATATCGTTCAAGACTAATTAACTGGCCTGCATAGAAACTTTAAGGCATGTTTTCCTGAGGCAAAAAACTATGACCTTAGAAGAAATGAACTTACCGCATCAACAGGACTATTATCTTGCCCAAATAAATATTGCTTTGATGAAAGCTCCCATAGATGATCCAACTATGGTTGAGTTTGCTGCTGCGCTTGATGAGGTAAACGCAGTTGCAGAGCATAGTCCAGGTTTTGTTTGGCGATTGCAAACTACATCTGGAAATGCGACCGATATTCGAGCGTATCCTGATCCGAGAATGTTGGTTAATCTATCGATCTGGCAAAGTGTAGAGCAGCTAAAATCCTATGTTTACAGGAGTTTGCATGGTGATTTTTTTATCCGTCGCCGTAACTGGTTTGAGAAGTACCAAGGTGAGCATTTTGCCATGTGGTGGATTTCTGCTGGTTATTTGCCGACTGTAGAAGAAGGTAAAGCTAAACTGGAGTATCTTACGTTATGTGGGGATTCACCTGAATGTTTCACCTTTGCAAAGCCTTGGCCACCACCTGTAATTGAGCGGCATAACAACCCTGCTGCACCGGAGTGAATCTGAGCTATTGTTGAGAAGCAAGAGTTATCTGCGCCCGGTGAGCGGAACCGTTAGCCTGCAAAATTCAGTGTTGCATCATGGATGTACATCCTCACCCAAGGCATGAAGATCCATGAATAATAGAACTCAATATTTATTGGAATTAGCAAAACGCAATGTTAAAGCTTACATTGCTAATCCGAAAACCAAAGCAGCAATGGTCGCAGGCTCAGTTGCAGAAGGGTTGTGTGATGAATACTCTGATTGTGACATGAGCATTTATTACGACGAACTACCTTCCGAAGAAGAATTACAGCTTGCGCGTCAACAGAATCAAGGTTCAGAGCGGCTCTGGATCTTGGGTGATCGAAAGGAAGGTGGGTTTGCCGAGAGTTACCTTGTGAACGGTGTCGAGTGTCAGTTTGGTCATGTGACGATTGCACAATGGGAGAAGGATATTTCAAATATCTTGGAAGGGCATGACATTCAATCCCCATTAGTGAAAGCAATGTCTGGAACATTGGTTGGAATCCCACTGTACGGTGACACACTCATTCAGCGATGGAAAGCCAAAGTAGCAAATTATCCAGATGAACTCGCACAGAAGATGGTTGAGCATTACCTCAAGTTCTTCGCAATTTGGGGAATGCAGGAAAAGTTCGCCAAGCGAGATACGACACTTTGGTATTATCAAATCCTGGTTGAGTCAGCCCAAAATCTCCTCGGCGTGTTATCTGGGTTGAACCGTTTGTATTATTCAACATTCCAATTCAAGCGGATGAGCAGGTTTATTGAGCAAATGGAGATTGCGCCTGAGAATCTTGCCGCTCGTCTTGAAAGGCTGTTTCAGCAGGAACCCCCAGTAGCGGTCAATCAACTTGAAGCATTGGTTCGAGAAACCGTAGAGCTTGTGGAGATTCATCTACCTCAAGTGGAGACATCATCAGCAAAACGAAGATTAGGGTGGAGACAGCAGCCGTGGAAATTCAACGAAGTCGATCGGTGAGGTGTTGCCAGCTAACAACTGTGTTGCGGCGGAACGTACTAGCTTGCTTTGTTAGAGTTCAGGGGAGTTGCGTCCGCTGAACGAGACCGTTAATTTCCCATTGAGTAGTTGTCCCCACGACGCAACTATTCAACGACCCACACAGGATTGAGATCGCAACGCCCCACCCCTAAAAGGCACCATCACATCCCGCAGCGCCAGCAAACGCGGCTCAGCCCTGTCAGCACCTCAGACCGCTGTCAGTGGTCAACGAGGACGCCTGTGCTTAAAGGCTAGCAACGCGATAGCGCCAGCGCTGACTTGTCAGTTCGCAACCGCAAGCAAACCGGTCACAATTGCTAGACAGGCCAATGCATCTGCCCCTTGACTAAGCAGATCCCTAATGTATACTCTGAACTCTACGGCCCTCGCTGGCCCAACCACAGAGCTCATAATTAGCACCACCGCCAGGCGCTGACAACACCTGACGGCGGCTACACCCCCCGGCTGAAGACGCAGCCTGGGAGCGCAGGTTTATCGTACCTGCCGCTACCCCGGATTGCATACAACGACGGGGTAGCTATGATTGAGCTCTGGTTTCCTAACCTATATCTGAAGG
>JBCDFI010000396.1:0-5352 GCA_039178155.1 Cyanobacteria bacterium P01_H01_bin.105 | reverse complement strand
TGAGCTGAGGTTTGGCGATAACGATACCCTGTCTGCTCTAGTAGCTAGTTTGGTTGGGGCTGATTGGCTATTTTTACTCACCGATGTGGATCGCCTCTATTCAGCCGATCCGCGAGCAAATCCAGATGCTGAACCGATCACTTGGGTGCAGCATCTGGGGGATTTGAACATTGATGTGGGCGATCGCGGATCGGCCTGGGGTACGGGAGGCATGATCACAAAGCTAGAAGCCGCTCGTATTGCCACTAGCTCCGGTATTCGCATGGCCATTACCAATGGTCAATCTCCAGATAACATTCTTAAAATCTTGGCTGGGGAACCTCTCGGAACTCAATTTGCCCCTCAACCAAAACCCAACAATGCACGCAAACGTTGGATTGCCAATGGAATGCGTCCTAGTGGACGATTATTTTTAGACCCAGGAGCCGTGCGAGCAGTTGGTCAGGATGGTAAATCTTTGTTGTCGGCCGGAATTGCTGCGATTGAAGGTGATTTTCAAGCACAGGATGCGGTGGTGCTGTGCGATCGCAACAATCAAGAAATTGCCCGTGGTCTAGTTAACTATAATCACCATGAACTTCAGCAAATTCTCGGACGTCGTTCTAGTGAAATTTCTATGATTTTGGGTCACGACGGTGCCGATACTGTTGTCCATCGCGATAACTTGGTGCTAAATCCTGATGCTACGGGGGCTAATTTGAAACCAAAGTCAGAAGATGGAGATTCCCTTTAATATAGTTTTTATTGATTTACTACTATAGACCCTAGTAACGAATGTATATTTCTTGCCAAAGTTATATGGGTACTGATACATCGCTTTACGTTTGCTAATTACTTAATTCATTATTTATATGACCAGCACAAACCCATCTGCTCCATCGATTTTGGTAACCGGTGGTGCCGGTTACATTGGCTCCCATGCCGTGCTGGCTTTAGAACAGGCCGGTTATCAGGTAGTCATTTTAGATAGCCTTGAATATGGGCACCAAGAACTCGTTGAGCAACATCTTAACGCCAAGCTGGTGGAAGGTAATACAGCCGATCGCCCCCTGTTAGAGCGCTTATTTAAGCAATACAATTTTGCCGCCGTGATGCACTTTGCCGCCTACATTGCGGTGGGAGAATCTATTACCTCTCCAGCAGAGTACTATCGCAACAACGTTTACGGCACCCTGAACCTATTACAGTCAATGGAAGCTGCAGGAGTAAAGCGGTTGGTGTTCTCGTCTACCTGCGCAATTTACGGACCACCTAAAACTGTACCAATTCCAGAAGATCATCCCAAAAATCCCATTAGCCCCTATGCGAGTAGCAAGCTTATGGTGGAGACAATGCTCCAGGATTTCCAAAAAGCGTATGGTCTACAGTCAGTGTGTTTTCGCTATTTCAACGCCGCTGGTGCTGACCCTCAAGGGCGTTTGGGCGAAGACCACAATCCCGAAACTCATTTAATCCCGTTGGTATTACAAACGGCACTTGGGAAACGCGACCATATTTCTATTTATGGCACCGATTATCCTACCCGTGACGGTACCTGCATTCGTGACTACATTCATGTTGCCGATCTTGCCGATGCCCATGTTAGAGGAGTGCAGTATCTGATCGACGGTGGCGAAACGGCCTTTATTAACCTAGGTAACGGCAACGGGTTCACCGTTAGAGAAGTGATTGAGGCCGCCCGTAGAGTCACAGGGCATCCGATTCCGGCTGTAGAATGCGACCGTCGCCCCGGCGATCCCCCTAGTCTGATTGGCAGTAGCGATCATGCTTGCCAACGCCTGGGTTGGGTACCCAAATATGCTGAGTTAGAGACCATTATTAGTCATGCGTGGCAGTGGCATCAGCAGCGGCATGGTTAACATTGGTGATCTTTTAACCCTTTCCGGAATAAATTTACACAGGCCGTACTGATAAAGAGTATGCGGGTTTAATGGTCTAACTACCATTCTTGGGCTTTCTCAGGGTGCTTTACCCGGTAGCACCCTTAAGGGAAAATATACTAATAGGGAAAAGTAGATTACATCCGGACAAATCGAAGGGTTGAGTGCATTAGAATGAGCAATCACTTATCAATCCTTTCCCATGGTATTTGGCTTTAGGGTCTTTTCTAATCAGCAGCAGGCGCACGCATGGCAGTGGCAACCACAATTGTAAATGAATGGCGACAGCGGCTTCAGTCCGATTTGTCGGATCAAAGCCATGACACCCACACAGCAATTACCCAGTGGCTCTGCGGTGAAGACACTGAGCGATTTGAAACACTTTCTCGTAAGGATTTATCCATTGCCACCCAGGCTATGGATTATCGGTATCGAATTTTTTATAAAACCTACTGGGGACTGCCTCCCGATCGAGCCTATCAAACCCTGATGAGAAAGCTGGGTGGTTTGTTTTTAGTGCGGAGTAAAATCCGTACATGGATTGCCCTGAGTCGCGACCGACAGCGACAGGTTAAGGATGTTCTGCAAGAAATTATCCAGGAGATGTTACGGAGCGATCGACATCTTCAACAGCAGATGACCTGGATTGCTCAATGTACCCCACGTCCTCAGCTCCGAAATTTGCTCACGATGGCAACCATCGAAGAGTACTGTCTACGCCCGATTCGTAACCAGCCTTTAATTGTTTATCGCTTTGTTAACTACCTGCGACGGTCTCAGCGAGGGGGGATGACTCAAGTGCCTGGGGCTCAGCTGATTCAGCTTATCTCAGAAGAGATTGGCACGGACGATACCGATAGCACTATCAGCCTATTTGATGTGCAGGCTGTAGGTACCTATGAACAACAACAGGAATTTGAAGAAACTCAGCGGGCTCGTCAGTTTGTAAAAGATAGTTTTACTGACTACTTACAGGAGGCTTTAGGGGATACAGCTACCCGATGGCTGGAGCTGCATTTACAGGGCTATACCCAAGACAGTATTGCCAAACAGCTGGACATGTCGATCAACCAGGTATATCGACTCCGAGAAAAAATTAGCTATCATGCGATTCGCATTTTTACCCTCAAAGAACAGCCAGAGCTGGTGCTGAGTTGGTTAAAGACTACACTGACAGACCATGATTTAGGGTTAACCTCTAGCCAATGGCAAACCTATTGGCAAACGTTAGACCCTACTCAACAGCAGCTACTGACTGAACTGAAGCAAGGTAGTGATATTGATGCGATCGCACAAAAGCTAGGGTGCCGCTCTAAACAAGTCATGAGTGAATGGGCTAAGCTTTACCTAGCCGCCCAAAATTTACGAACCTAGTATCCCAGGCTCTTGAAGGTTGCCTTTTGGCAATAGGCGTGGGTGTCCCATGGGCAGGTTAACTCATTCACCTCATTACGCCTGTGCCTTTATCTCCGTTATTTCTTTTTGGGCAGCCATCATGTCAACCTTTCCTGAAAACCATACGTTATCACCGCCATCTCACAGTCTGAAGAAGACTGAAAATAAGGCGAACTTAGAGCAAATGTTCCTATTGATCGAAGGAATTTTGCCATTTGAAGCCTGTCTATATTATCAGGTACTTCCCCTTTCGATCGAAGGGAGCAGTCTGAATCTAGGTATGGTTAATCCTGATGACACAACAGCGGCTGACTATGTCAGACGTTTAGTGTCTTATATCAACTGCTCGATCGTATCGCGACCAATATCCTCCGATTGGCATCGAGAAATACTATCAAAATTTTTGAGCCATTCAGCCAAAAACCGACAAGCCGATCAGCTGTCTAAACCTAAAACGAACGCTACCCCCAGCCCATTTGAGGAACAGCCGACACTCGTAGTGGGTGCCCCTACTGAAATTGTTGAGAACCCCCGTGCGGTAATCGCTCAGACAACAGCTGACCCTCAAGCCCAGCAACCGGTGACTACCTCGCCATCACCGTCATTGCCACCCATTGCAGAAGAGAAGAGTCTTAGTCCTCCTTCTGCTGAACCTGCCCAACCTAATAAGCGAGCCCCACTGAGTATAGATCTAGTAGACGAGAACGGTGCGGAACTAGATGCAGTCGCCGATGAGTCATCTTCAGCAAGCACACCTGAAACGAGCTTTAATCCCAGTCATTCTAACCCCAAAGAATTAACCCAGATACTTCTTAAGCGGATTATTACTCAAGAAGGAATCGGACGATTATATCTAGAACGTCAAAGCGATACCTGCCGTATTCTTTGGAGTAAAGATGGTGTTGTACAGTCAGTTGTCAACAACATCTCTATTCAACTTTTTCAAGGAGTTATCAATGAACTCAAACGGATGATGAGTCTCTCACTAATTCCTGTACGTAAACCCAAGCAAATCGAAATTGAACGAGTATATAACCAGAAACGTATCTTACTAAGATTTCGAGTGATGCCAGGGGAAAATGGCGAAGAAGCAACGCTGCAAATATTGCGGGGAGCAGCGCTCAAATTCTATCAGCAGCAACAAATGGATAACTTGGGTCGTGATGCTTTAGGGTTAGCCCACGATCTGCAGCAGCGTATTGATGACCTACGCACTCAAGCACAGCGCAACCTGGATGCTCAAGGTTGTGGCACACAGCAAAAAACGTTACCAGCAATTATGACAATGCTCAAACAGATGGAACAGCAGCTTCATGACATCATAGAGACATCAAACTAGTAAAGGTAAAGGATCTTAACGAGGCTTCCAACTGTCTGTTCTATTGCTCAAATACTAGAGTAATAGATCTAGAGCAATAACCTATTCAGACGCCGATGGCTGCTTTGACTTGCGCAAGCCCTGGATTAAGCGTCGAAAATTGACAGAAAACTCATCAATTCCTAATAAGCTTCCTTCTGCATCTTCTTGCCAAGATGCAGATAAAACTCCGTAGCTGAGCCCTATTGTTCCTAATCCAAAAAAACCTAGGGAAACAAGCAGCACAACCACGTTAGGAAATTCGACAATGTGGCGAGTTAGCAAAACATAAGCGATCACAAATGAAGACATTCCCAAGGCTGTCGGTATCCCGGCAAATACAGACATACGACGAATCATACGGCGACTAACGACCTCCGGAATGCCAGCGTCGTCTGCTTGAGAGCTAACAGATTTACTATGCTTGCTCGATCTCTTAACCTCTGATTTTACTTTGTGAGAGGGCGTCGCGGAATTTGATTGGGTCGCTTTGTCACTGGAGCGCTTATTTGACTTAGGCTCAAAGGGTAGCGAATCACGCTGAGGCTGGGAAGGCATACAACTAATCCTGAATTGCTTACCTAAATTGGGTAGTGCAAGGTGACGGATGTCACTACTTGAATTCTAACCACGAATACCTAGCTTCTTAATCAGCTCGCGATACCGGTTAGCATCTTGCTTAATTAGATAGGCCAATAAACGCTTGCGACGGCCAATCAT
>JBCDFI010000395.1:0-5355 GCA_039178155.1 Cyanobacteria bacterium P01_H01_bin.105 | reverse complement strand
GCCATTGTCTGGCTCAGCACTTTTGAGCAAATCTTCCCGATCAAGGGTGGTAGACCCCATGGTCTTCATCTTTAGTCCTAGCTCTACCACCAAAATGCGGATAAATAGCTCAATCAATCGAGCCAGACGCTCATGGCTTTCTAGAGACTGTGTGATTTCTAGAACTCTGGCATCGTAAGCAAACCGAGCTCGGGTTCGCTCAGCTAGTAACTGCTGGATCTGCTTAAAGCCATCCCAGTCTAAGCCGCGGACAACCACCCGCTTTTCACCAACGGGTTTTGCCAGGGATTCCAGATGCATTATGTGTTGTGGTTATAAGGTTATGCACTTAGATCTTAGCTTAATCGCCCTGATGGCACGGTAGTGGTGCATGCCTGGTTAAGCCTTGGTCAGCCTCATCGGTTTTGCCGCCATAGTGAAGTCATTACAATGGAGTCCGTCGATTGTGTGGGTCTACCAGGTTATTGCTACCTTGATCCATGCAGTGAGCAAGGCTGGATGATGTTGCTCCGCTGCAGCCAACTCGCCTGCCTTGTTGGTGAAACTTAAAGCGCTCTTAAAATCACTGACACGTTAAATCCGCTATAATTGGAGAATTTCATCTACTGAAATAATCTCCCAATCTAGAATCTGAGGTTTTAATTCTGTTACCTTAGCCTCGCTAGTAGTTGTTATTTTCCCACCACAAGGAATACAAGTTTGGCGGGTGAGTATGATGCTCACCTTGGTTTCTCCTGACTTTAGGCAAAAACTCAACAGCATAGACACTGTCTGCCAACACTCTCATCATAGTCTAAATCGATTAAACATCATGAGGTAATCCAAAATACAAAACTTTCCAAAATGTATTTCCTCTTCTCTATTAGCTCCCTAACAGAATATATGAATGAGCCATACAGAGAAGACATAAAAAATTATCAATAATGCGATGCGCAACTAAGGCTCTCTTAGTCAGCAATGATATCGGCCAACTGTAGATAGGGTCTGCCTTGTTGGCGATTCAGCCAGACCATGACGGTATGAGCTAAGAGCTTTCGAGCTAATCGACTGGTCAAATGCCAGAGGTCTCGCGCCAGCATTTGTTCAATGTCAAACCAATGATCTAAATGGCCAATGACCGTTTCAACTAACTGTCGTTCTCGGCTAATCGCTTGATTGGTAAGTGCGTCATAGCCCTCCATATTGGTCCGTAACGGCGTGAGCAGCATCAAGTCTTGTTGAGCTAGGTCATCGGCTAATTGCTGACGGATATAGCCTTTATCGCCTAGCAGTAGACCATCAAGGCCCAGGACTAATTCGGGGACAACATCGCGTTCATCGACATTAGCTGCTGTGACACTCAGCCCGAGGACAACCCCGTTAGCATCAATCAGCAAGTGACCTCTAAACCCATAAAAAGTCCCGAGCTTGGTAGCAGAACTGCCGAAACTGGCCAGTCCTTTGAAAACCTTGGCCTGGGGGGCTCGCTTGAAGCCACACACAGGGATGGGAAAGCCATCCACTCGGTATAGGTGGGATTGACGAGCGGCTAACTCCTCTAAGAGTCGTTCATGGAGCAATTGTTTGTACTGCCATAAATTAACGGCTTGTCGCACAAAAGTAGTGCGACTGGGCAACCCTGGAAACCAACTCAGCCAATGACGACGAAAGTATTTCCAGAGATCGGTATCGCAATGATGTCCTAAAAACTCACTGACAATTTCCAGTGTCAGCACCTCACCATCACTAAGGCTAGGGGCAAACCCTCGCTTTCGAGGAGGATTCAAGGCCATTAACTGACTTAGATGAGCCTCCACACATAGGTAGACAGCAATGATAAACTCTTCGATATCGAACATGGGTTTCAGCTCCCAAATTAGCTAGGAAGATTGCTACACCTAGCTGTGGAGAGTTGAACCCTTTTTTTATAATTAGTTGCACACGCCGTCAATAGAAACAGATATTGATAGATGAGTACGTACTCTAGACATCTTCTTGGGAACCGTAATTGAGATAATAATTATGCCAATTTTTAAATAACTCTACTTGTTCAGTACCCATAGAACTGCTACGGTCAAAATATCTGTATTTATTCTGACCAACAGTGAGTCTAGGTTTATCTCTAAGGAAAGACCAATCTGCTCTACCCAGAAATAAATATTCATCATTAATTAGTACTCCATGCCAATGGGGTAAGTTTTTGTATAGTTTAGGTTTTATCTCAAGTCTGGCAGACAATTGGCAAGGTAAATCGTTAGTAAATCGGCTGATATCTTTTACTCGTCTAATGCTTTCTTCCGGCCAACTGATATCATAGTCTTCTAAATTCAAAGACTCTAAGTATTGATGCTCAGCAAATACTAGTTCAATAATTGCATATGAGTCAGGGTACTCTCTCAAGAGTACAGGGAGTTTATCGCGAATAAACTCCCACAAAAAGCTCATAGAAACAGCTATTACCTTGATCTCAAGCTTAGGCGTTTCGGCTGTAGTTTTTGATTCTTTCAAACTCCTATCTAGACAAAAAACAATACATTTTTCCACATCTTTGAGCGCATCATTACAATCAGAGTAAGGTTTCTCTTGTTTTGAACTTTTCTCTATTTTTTTATCAATAGCCTTAAGAATTTGACTAACTTCGTGACTTTGACAAACAAATTCACTTGGATGTTTTTTGGTTTTTAGCTCAATACCCTTTCTTGAAACTTTAACAATATCAAGACTTCGCAGCACACTCATAAATGGTCTGGAGTAGACCAAACCCAGAACTAAAACAACTAGCCACGGGATAGAATGAATCAATTGCAGGATATCTTGCAGCTTCATTTTGTTGTTAACCTCATTCTGGTGAAGTGATTTGAGCGCAGTTTGGGTGTGTCAAGATCTTATCTACAAATCCAAGTACACCAAAGGTTCAGAGCATTCGCATAGATACTCTGTGCCTAAGTTTTCATTAGTTCTGATTCAGCTATGCAGTCTAGATATTGCTATGTGCCGGGTATCATTTCTTTCTCAACTACCTACTTTTATTGTTTCGATGTCAGACGTTCTTCATATTCAGCACCTTTAATTGGGTCGAAATTTAGATAGCGATATAGCTAGCTAATCTGCAAAAGGATCGAGCCTATTTACAAGAACCTCTAAGTGATCATCCATATTTGGAACATCTCATAATTTGGAATAACTCATAACTCTTTTTAACCAGCGGTAATGGCCTCTTTTTCAATCTTCTCTTCTTCATCTTTAGAAACCACGCGTCCTTCATCTTCAAACCCCTTGATCTGGTCAAAGTTCAAGTAGCGATACAGGTCGTCGGCAAAGGGATCGATTTTCTTGGCAACAATTTCTAAATACTCATCCATACTGGGAATCCGCCCCAAAAGTGCGCAGGCTGCCGCTAGCTCGGCGGACCCCAGATACACCTGAGCCCCTTTCCCCATGCGGTTATTAAAGTTGCGAGTAGATGTGGAGAAGACTGTTGCACCATCCTCTACACGGGCCTGATTCCCCATACAGAGAGAGCATCCGGGCATCTCAGTTCGGGCTCCGGCGGCGGCAAAGGTGCCGTAGTAGCCTTCTTTGCGCAGCTGCTGTTCATCCATCCGGGTAGGCGGACAGATCCACAGACGTCCCTTGACGGTGCCTGCATCTTCAAGCACCTTAGCCGAGGCGCGGTAGTGGCCAATATTGGTCATACAGGAGCCGATAAACACCTCATCCACCCGGTCATCTACCACGTCTGACAGAGTTTTAATATTGTCGGGGTCATTGGGGGCAGCCACCAGCGGTTCTTTGATCTCGTTGAGGTCGATTTCAATCACCTCGGCATAGTCAGCATCCCCATCCGCCGACATCAGACTGGGGTTCGCTAGCCAGTCCTCCATCGCGGCGATACGGCGGGCCAGGGTACGCGCATCGGCATAGCCCCGAGCGATCATGTTTTTCATCAGCGCTACATTTGAGCGCAGATATTCGGCAACGGTCTCTTCGCTGAGCTTGATGGTACAGCCCGCTGCAGAGCGTTCTGCGGTGGCATCGGTCAGCTCAAAGGCTTGCTCTAGCTTTAGATCCGGCAGCCCTTCCATTTCAATAATGCGACCGGAAAAGACGTTCTTTTTGTTTTTCTTTTCAACGGTCAGCAGCCCCTTTTGAATGGCCACGTAGGGAATGGCATTAACAATGTCCCGCAGCGTGATGCCCGACTGCAGTTCCCCCTTAAAGCGCACCAGCACCGACTCGGGCATATCCAAGGGCATGGCACCAATGGCGGCGGCAAAGGCGACTAAGCCAGACCCGGCTGGGAAGGAAATCCCTAGGGGAAAACGGGTGTGGGAGTCACCGCCGGTTCCCACCGTATCGGGCATTAGCATGCGGTTGAGCCAGGAGTGGATAATGCCATCGCCAGGCTGCAAAGCCACCCCACCCCGTGAGGAGAAAAAGTCGGGCAGGGTGGCATGGGTTTCTACATCCACCGGCTTGGGGTAGGCGGCCGTGTGGCAAAAGGTTTGTAGCACCAGCCCGGCACTAAAGCCCAGACAGGCCAGCTCTTTCATCTCGTCACGGGTCATGGGGCCGGTGGTGTCCTGGGACCCGACAGTGGTCATCAGGGGTTCGCAGGACATGCCAGGACGCACACCGGGTAGCCCACAGGCTTTACCGACCATTTTCTGAGCCAGGGTGTAGCCCTTGCCGGTCTCCGCCGGTGCGGCGGGTCGCACAAAGACGTCGCTGGGCTCTAGACCCAGGGCAACTCGGGTTTTGTCGGTGAGGGCACGGCCAATCATCAGGGGAATGCGACCACCGGCTCTGACCTCATCTAGCAGGGTGTCGGGGGTGAGGCTAAAGGTGGAAATGACGCTGCCGTCTTTGGTAATTTCGCCTTTACGTACATGGATAGTAATGACATCGCCGGTCTCTAGTTGAGAGACATCGCACTCGATGGGCAGTGCCCCAGAGTCTTCAGCAGTATTAAAGAAAATGGGGGCAATCTTGCCGCCTAGAATGTAGCCGCCCGTGCGTTTGTTGGGAACATGGGGAATGTCGTCACCCAGGTGCCAGATGACGGAGTTCATGGCCGACTTGCGCGAAGAGCCCGTACCGACGACATCGCCCACATAGGCTACCGGATTACCCTTGGTTTTTAGCTCGACAATGGTTTCTAGGGCGTTGGGCATGCTCGATTCCAGCATAACCAAACCGTGCAGGGGAATATCGGGACGGCTGGTGGCGTGGGGGGCCGGGGACAGATCGTCGGTGTTGGTTTCACCGGGGACTTTGAACACCGTGACGGTGATGGTGTCGGGCACCTCGGGTTTACTGGTAAACCATTCGGCGGCGGCCCAGGCATCGATCACCTGTTGGGCATAGTCGCTGCCT
>JBCDFI010000394.1:0-5390 GCA_039178155.1 Cyanobacteria bacterium P01_H01_bin.105 | reverse complement strand
GGCACTACTCTCAGCCATCCCCAAGAAGAGCAGCGCGACACATTGCAAATGGTGGTGCAAGTTAACTGCTGCCGTATTCAAGAGGCGCTACGGGTACTAGAAGAGTATGGCAAGCTTCATTCTGCTGAGATGGCTAGCGGTGCCAAGCAGATGCGCTATCAGCTTTACAGCTTGGAAAGTAAACTGCTTGGCCATGATCTAAGGCAGCGATTGACGAATGCACGTACCTACCTAGTAACGTCTCCTAGTGATTCTCTCTTGGAGATTGTAGAGGCAGCACTCAAGGGGGGCATTGATATTGTTCAGTATCGTGAAAAGTTGGCTGATGATGAGGTGCGATTAGATCTAGCCAATAAAATGAAGATGCTTTGTCATCAGTACGATGCTTTATTTATAGTCAATGATCGGGTCGATATCGCGGCAGCCGTGGGTGCTGATGGTGTCCACTTAGGTCAACAAGATCTGCCGATGCAGTCAGCTCGAAGGATTCTGGGACCATTACCGATTATTGGTCGATCCACTACAAACCCAGCGGAAATGGCCCGAGCGATTGATGAAGCGGCCGATTATGTTGGTGTTGGACCGGTCTATGCAACCCCTACTAAACCTGGCAAATCAGCAGCAGGATATGACTATATTCGTTACGCTCTAGAGCATGCGCCTATGCCCTGGTTTGCTATTGGCGGGATTGATCTATCCAATGTGGCGACGGTGCGAGAAGCTGGAGCACCGGGTATTGCTATTGTTAGAGCGATTATGCAGGCTGAGGACCCGACCCAGGCGGCCCAATCCTTTAACCGGCATTTTAGCTAACAGCCCTTTCTGACTTGGGGGAAGCCTACGACTTCATTCTTGCCTTTTTCCTTGGCGAATACCTCTGTTGCCTATTGTCTTCTAATGTCAATTCTCCATGAACGATAGCCCTGCTCCAACTATGATTACCCTGCAAGTGAATGGCGGGATGCAATCTTGTCCTTGCGGCACGACGTTGCCTCAGTTGCTGACTCAATTGACCATGGATCTGCGGCTAGTTGCTGTGGAGTATAACGGTGAAATTTTGCATCGTCAGTTTTGGGAAACAACAATAATGCAAACAGACGATCGCTTAGAAGTCGTTACTATTGTGGGTGGCGGTTAATCTGCAGATGTTAAGAATGTTCAAGGTGGGTTTAGCTGGTCTACCAATCTGGTGCGGTAATCCTTCCCTATTAACCCCTGTCAAACTGACTATCTGGACTAACTAAAAACGCTAGAGTAAAGATGGATACACTTTATGTGGTCTATCTTCGCGTTTTTCTATACCTTCCACCATGAGTCGATTTAAGCTAACTAGTTTGACGTCTTGGTTACGACCCCTGCTCAAGCCGTTTTTGATTTGTGTTTTAGCCTCTGTTCTGATTTTTGCTCAGACTGATAGTGCGTTAGCTGCTCGTGCTGGTGGACGCATCGGTGGCGGAAGCTTCAGAGCACCGAGCCGGACATATTCATCGCCACGCAGCTACCGAGCCCCGTCTGGTGGTGGCTACTACCCTGGTGGTGGTTTTGGGTTTCCATTGGTGATGCCGCTGTTTGGATTTGGTGGCGGTGGGGTATTTAGCTTGCTCATCTTTTTTGCGATCGCATCATTCCTTGTCCGCAGCT
This sequence comes from Cyanobacteria bacterium P01_H01_bin.105, assembly GCA_039178155.1. Lineage (GTDB taxonomy): Bacteria > Cyanobacteriota > Cyanobacteriia > Phormidesmidales > Phormidesmidaceae > Leptothoe. The sequence continues at coordinate 3,749 of JBCDFI010000394.1, read as the reverse complement.
TTCGCTCTAGTGGGTTTGGTGATGGAGACGCCTACACTCCAAATCCAAATGTTTCGGTAGCTCGTTTGCAGGTTGGACTCCTAGCTAAAGCCCGTCATCTTCAAGATGATCTAAATCGTCTCGCCACATCTGCAGATACAAGCTCATCGGCTGGGTTAACCAAAGTACTACAAGAAAGTACCCTCTCCCTATTGCGTCATCCCGAATATTGGGCCTATGCAGATATTGATACTGTGGAGACGAAACTCACCTCTGCTGAGGTAGAGTTTAATCGCTTGGCTCTTATGGAGCGAAGTAAGTTTAGTCATGAAGCCGTTTCCAACGTTGACAACCAGCTGTCCGGTAGTAACCCTAACGCCGCATTGCCCGATGCCGATGGAGCGTTGTCGTCTGGAGAATACATCATTGCCACTGTGATTGTGGCCACCCAAGGTAAATTAACTTTACCCAAGGTAAATGCTGAGCAGGATGTCTACAAGGCTTTAAATCAGATTGGGGCTATCCCCAGCGATTCATTGATGGCGGTTGAAGTGTTATGGACACCTCAGGCGAGTGGTGAAACCCTGACCAATGACGAGGTACTGGCTCAATATCCAAATCTCAAGCTGGTATAGCTTTGCTCTGAATGCAGCAGATTGCTAAATATCAAGATTTTTTACCGGGAGTCCAGACAGGCTCCCGTTTTTAATTGTCTGCTGATACTTGGAGTTGACCCAACCTTTGCGTCTTACAGCTGGCTCTATGCTAAATATTTTGCCAAATGTTTTTACAGTTTTGAGCACATCTACGTACAGATCCAGGTATATTAGTTCCGGCTTGGGGGGTTGCCCCGGTAGCCGAAAATGAGCTTATGTGCTTAACTCTTGAACAAATCTCCCTTGCGCCTGTTCTCTAAAAGATTCCCATGCTTGTCCTGCTTACCCGTGTTCTACTTTGGGCCACTATTGGGCTATTAGTTTGGTACATTCTGACCAAAATCATTCCAAAACAGTACCTGACTTGGTTTGGCGGGGTGATTGTTTTAGTCCTGATTGTTGCATCGTTTGCAGACCCCAATGATGAAACTATTGGAACCATTTGGCGACTGCTCTCACTACCCTTGACGCCTCTAGGTGCAACAATTTTATTGCTAGGATCAGCAATCAGTGACGGTGTCAGCAAGGTAAAAGGGCAGCAAGTAGCCGCAGCATTAGCAATTTTAGTCGTTACCAGTTTGCCCATCTTTAGTCGCTATATCGTTGCCCGCTCAGAATTGGAAGTGCAGCAAGCATTTGCAGCTCGAGCAGCACAGTGTGCCGAGGTATGTCCTGCTGGTTTAGAGGGGCCAAGACTAGATCGCACAGGGGCTATTGTTGTTCTTGGTAACGATGCGGGAGATGCAAAAGGAGCCGTTGCATTTCAGAGTGCTAGTGACCAGGCTTACAACTCTACACTGGTGCCCAGATTGATCTATGCCTCACAGTTGTACAGCGATGCTCGCCAAGCAGGGGCTAATCCGTTTGTAGTTGTGACGGCTGATCCAGGTGGAGATGGCGAAGCTAGTCAAATAAAACGTCAAAATATTAGAACGGTTCTGGTTAATAATGGGGTGCCTGGAGAAAACATTCGTTTTGAGTCTACAGGGCTGAATGTTCATGGCACGGCTGAGAGAGTCGATAGGTTTTTACGTAATCAGCAGGTGCTGCCTGCTAGAAACAATCGTAATGAACCAACCGATCCACGAATTATGTTGGTGGCTCCAGCCATGACCATGACTCGCTCAGCATTAACCTTTGAAAATATGGATATGCAGGTCATTGCTAAGCCTACCGATTTTTACTCAGTCAATCGGTGGTCAGGAAATGACACATTTTCTCGGTTACCTGACATTATTCCTAATGTCGATGCACTTCAGCTAACCTCTCGGTATTGGGATGAAGTGCTCACATCCACCTATTACTTTTTACGAGGATGGCTGCCTGATTTCGACTTTGGTTGGAACTCAAATATCGAACTTTAGGGTTAGGGCTGCCACTTATAACTTTGTCTGCCCAGATTGTTCTATCAGCCAAGCTTGGCTGAGGAGTACTAGGATAATTAAGCAGCGAAGGCTGCAGGCGCGTTTCGAGTACTTTTATGGCAAAGTCTAGGCTGCAGTATTTAACCAGCTATCTTCAACCCCATCGACGATCGCTGGCTCTGGGTATTGGCACTCTCTTGGTAGTCAATATCGTGAGTGTTTGGATCCCTCTAATCATTGGGGATTCGGTTGAGCGACTCAAAATTGCGTTTAGCCAAGGTACCATCCTGCGCTATGTAGGGCTAATTTTGGCGTTGGCAACGGTCATGTGGGGCATTCGCATGGCCTCTAGAGTGCTGATATTTGGTGTAGGGCGTAAAGTTGAGTTTGATCTCAAGCAGCGTATCTTTGAACATCTACTTTCTCTGGAGCCCGCTTATTTTGCAGAAAATACGATTGGGGATCTAATTAACCGAGCAACTAGCGATGTGGATAATATCCGACGTCTGCTAGGGTTTGCCGTACTTAGTTTGGCCAATATCCTCTTTGCCTATACCTTTACTGTGCCTGCGATGCTGCGTATTAGCGTGCGACTAACCTTGGTAGCTCTAGCTATTTATCCGGTCATGTTGCTGCTGGTAGGCTCCTTTAGCAATCGTCTTCGACAAGAACAACTAGATGTTCAGCAATCGCTGTCTGACCTGAGTACCCTAATTCAGGAAGATATGAGTGGTGTCGGGCTGATTAAGATTTATGCCCAGGAATCAAACGAGCAGCGAGCCTTTGCCCGACGTAATGATGAAGTTTTAGAGGCTAATCTATCTCTAGCTCGTACTCGAAATACGCTCTTTCCTTTGCTAGGAGGCTTGGCTAGTCTCAGTTTGGCAATCATTTTAGCTGTGGGAGCTCGCAGTATTGCTGCAGGGACGTTAGCCGTAGGGGATTTTGTTACTCTTTTGCTCTACGTCAATAATCTCGTTTTCCCGACAGCTCTCTTAGGATTTACGATTACGTCCTATCAGCGGGGTGAGGTCAGTGTGGATCGAATTGAGGCGATTTTTGCATCTTACCCTAAGGTAACCAACGCGGCGGAAGCATTATCTCTGCCTCTGGGCGATGTTACTGGGCATCTACAGGCGACGGGATTAACGTATTACTACCCTGGTAATGCTACACCGGCACTTGAGGATATTTCATTCACTATCTATCCAGGTGAGACTGTTGCTTTGGTAGGCCCCATTGGTTCAGGTAAATCTACCTTAGCCAAAGCCTTGCCTCGAATTTTGGAAATTTCTCAGGGACAGCTATTTATTGACGATCATGATGTTACCCAGGTCGCCTTACCTGATTTACGTCGTGCGATCGCGTTTGTCCCTCAGGACAGTTTCTTATTTAGTACAAAAGTTAAAAACAACCTACGTTATGGAGTGCCCTTGGCGGAAATGCCCGAAATTGAGCAAGCAGCGAAACTGGCTCAGATTCAAGGGGAAATTCTAAATTTTCCAAAGCAATACGACACGCTGGTGGGCGAACGGGGCATTACTCTTTCTGGAGGACAGCGACAGCGGACTGCTTTAGGAAGAGCGCTACTGGTTGACGCTCCTATCCTGGTGTTAGACGATGCACTGTCCAGCGTTGATAATCAAACAGCCACTCAGATTTTGGATAATTTGTCCCATGGCACTCGGCGTAAGACGGTTATCTTTATTACTCATCAGATGTCGGCGGCGGCGAATTGCGATCGCATTCT
>JBCDFI010000393.1:0-5407 GCA_039178155.1 Cyanobacteria bacterium P01_H01_bin.105 | reverse complement strand
GTCACTGATTACTGTTGCGATCGCATTCATGCTCTCCATGACCTGGGCCGATGATGCAAAGGTTACAATAGGCCTTCAATCAGGGTGGTACGGTTTTGTTACCTATTACTGCCAGCACTAGTCCAGCGGAGTACAAAGATGAGCCAGGAATTGCGACAAGATCTAGCCAATATGGTGGGGCCGATTCAGTGGAATTGGCTCAAGCCCCATATTGCCCGAGATGCCGTTGTTTTTGTGGATCCTCAGCTAGATTTGGTAGAAGTTGGCATCGCCCTTACCAATGACAATGTGCAATCAGTTCAACGCTGGATTGGTGAACAATTGATTATGAAACCCACCAAAGATCAGCTTCAGACCTGGGGAGTAACCGGACCAAGCAATCCACTACAGTCTCTAATTGTTCAACCCTATGTTTTAGTGCAAGAGATTTCAAAAGCAGCGGACATGAACAGTGGCTCCTCGACTTAACCCACAGACAAAGCCCGCGCTCGAAAAAGTGCAAACCATCGTCGCTCAGTTAGATAATTCGGTACTTGTGCGATTCCTACTGCTGTTGGCCAGTGGTTGGGGGATATTACAAGTTCTCACCTACTTTGAAATTGTGGTGATCATTTTTGTGATCTCCACAATTTTGGCGTTTTTGCTCAGCTATCCGGTGCAATGGTGTCGTCGTTTTTTACCCCATGGCATCTCTGTTTTTGCTGTGTTTATGGTGGCTTTGGTGCTTGTGGGTAGTCTTGTGACGATGCTGGCACTGGCTGTAGTTGCCCAGGGGCAAAGCCTACTAGATAATGGCACAGACTTTCTCAACTCTCTGATGCCCCTGATCGAGCCGATTGAAACCACACTGCGTCAGTGGAATATTCAAGTAGACTTGCAAACCCTAGGGGAGCAGTTACAGCAGCAAGCAACTACGGTACTAGGCTCTGGCTTGGGGTTTGTACAGGCCTTATTAGAAAATTTTATCAATGGCATTCTGATTGCCGTTGTTACGTTTTTTATGATGCTAGACGGTCCAAGGCTTTGGCGCTTAATTCTCAAAGCATTACCTGAGTATCAACGACCGCACTTGACGCTCGTCATTCAGAAAAATCTTCTCGGTTTCTTTTGGGGACGACTGCTGTTGTCGATCTTTTTTGCAATTTCTACATTTATTGTCTTTTTGTTGTTGAAGATTCCCTATGCACTTGTTCTAGCTGTTATTGCCGGATTATTTGACTTGATTCCCGGTATTGGGGCGACCTTGGGGGTTAGCTTAGTGGGTCTGTTGTTGTTATCTCAAGGGATAGGCACAGCCGTTCAATCAGTGGTGGTGTGTATTTTGCTACAGCAAGTCGAAGAGAATGTGCTGCTACCCCACGTCATGCGGGATTCGCTGAATATTAATCCAGTTGTAATGTTTTTTGCCCTGATTGTCGGTGTGCGAATTGCAGGGTTGTTAGGTTTATTTTTGGCCATCCCTATGGCTGGGGTACTGGTGAGTCTGTTGGATGTGGATGAGTTAAGGGGGCGGTCAGTGTGAAAATGAGAACCACGTCCATCGCGATACAAATGTTTAGCAGATCTATTAAGCATTTCAACAATGCTCTGAATCTGTTGACTACCTCGGGAAAACTCGGCATGGTGATTCTAGAGGTCCCCCACAATGCCGATGACAAAATCTGCACTGAGCCGCCCATCTCTGAATTTATTGCAAAGTCCAATTCCCTGGTTACAGGCATTTTGGAAGTTTTCTCGGCCCCATACTATTCTGGGCACTAGCCTGAGCGTATTGGGCTTATTTGGTATTGCTTGGGCTGCGCGCCATCCGCTAGGGCTGTTACCCGGTACCTTTCATGTGTGGCAAGGGGTGAGTTCCATTTGGATTACATGGCTGACCTGTATGTGTACCAATATATACATTGTCGGTCTAAATCAGATTGAGGATGTGGTTTCTGATCGGGTTAATAAACCCTACTTGCCGATAGCGTCTGGGGCGTTTTCTGCTCCACAAGCAAAAATGTTGGTGGGGATTGCCTGTAGTTGCGCCATCCTATTAGCGATACTTTCCCAGAGTCTTTATTTAGTGGTGACTGTTTGTTTAAGTTTAGCTATTGGGACGGCGTATTCGTTGCCACCACTGCAGCTTAAGCGCTTTGCGCTTTTGGGTTCCTGCTGTAAGTTGCTAGTGCGCGGTCCAGTCGTGAATTTGGGAATTTTTTTGCACGCCTCTAGTCAGCTGGGGCTGACGCCAAGGCTTCCAGGGCGTATTTGGGTATTGACGCTGGTGGTGATGGTATTTAGCAGTGCGATCGCATTGCTTAAAAGTCTACGCGATAACGATAAATCCCCCTCGACTATCAATTGGTCATCAGCCCAGGTACTGCAGCTGGTGTGGTGGTTACTCACCCTTTGTTACAGCAGTCTGATTGCGACAGCTTTGTTTATCCCTGCCATCAATGCCAAATTTTTGATGGTTACCCATGCTGTTGCCCTAGGATATTTTTGGTATCTCAGCCGTCAGTTATCAGTCGCTGATGAAAGTGATGCCGCTCATCTGAGCCATAGGGAGTATTACCAGTTCATCTGGAAATTATTTTTTATCGAATATCTCATCTTTCCAACCGCCTGTTTCTTAAATCAGACTCTATAGAACGTGCTCCATGGTCCTCAGTCTGATTTGCCCGACTAAAGATCCGGTACCTTGGGTGGTGGCTATCAAAGCGATTGCCCCAGATATAGATGTGCGAGTATGGCCTGACGACGGAGATAAAGCGGCTGTGACATTTGCTCTAGTTTGGGCTCAGCCGCAGGGAATTTTTTCTCAATACCCTAACCTGCAGGTTATTTCTTCTATGGGAGCAGGTGTCGATAGTCTTCTAAAAGATGGCTCTATTCCAAAACAAGCGACTATTGTGCGAATGGTTGACCCCAGGCTCGTGAGTCAGATGGGGGACTACGTTTTAACCGCAACCCTTAACCACGTGCGTCAGTTTCCTGGCTATGCAGCTCAGCAACAACAGCGTCAGTGGCGGCCCCTACCCCCGCGCAATATAGACGCTGTTACAGTAGGGGTAATGGGGCTGGGCCAAATTGGTAGGGCTGTTGCTAATCGCTTAGTCCAGACTGGGTTTCAAGTGGTGGGCTGGTCTCGCCGAGAAAAATCCATTGCAGATGTGCAAGTATTTACGGGGCAGGAACGGCTGAGCAACTTTCTGGCTGCTAGTCAGATCCTGGTGTGCTTACTGCCGTTGACATCCGAGACTGAGGGCATTCTCAATACAGATACGTTGGCCCAGCTTCCTCAGGGAGCCTACGTTATTAACGTGGCTCGAGGTCATCATTTGGTTGAGGAAGATTTGCTCTCGCTATTGACCAGTAATCATCTGGTAGGGGCTTGTCTAGATGTATTTCGTCAAGAACCTTTGCCCCAATCACATCCTTTTTGGTCCCACCCTAACATTACGATTACTCCTCACATTGCCAGTCTGACCGATCCAAGCTCAGTGGCTCATCAAATCGTTGATAACTATCGACGGCTGGCCGATGGACAACCCCTGCTCAACCAAGTCGATATTCAACAGGGATATTAATTAATAAAGAAAGAAAAAAGCTCAACCATAGGGTTGGGCTTTTGTTGAAACGCTTCGAGAAATGCCTTGTTAGGCACATGAGTATATGAATGATATTTGAATCGAAATACAGCTCTAACCATTACAGTTAGCTGAACCTGATTGCATCATCCAAGACCAACATATCAAGCGAATTAGATCAAAGTTTGTAGCGAAATCTACGAGTTAGCAAATTGTTGGTGTTTGTTTGCTATGCATGTTGTCTAGCCCCTATGGTCAGTTTCCCAATGGCTGTAAAATTAGGCCCTAGTCAGTTAACAGGAGAAATCTGTGGCAGAGTTAAAGGCGTTGATTTTTGATGTAGATGGCACGTTGGCAGAAACTGAGCGAGATGGCCATCGGCCTGCCTTTAACCAAGCGTTTGCAGATACAGGTTTAAAGTGGGATTGGACTCCGGAACTCTATGGCAAGCTGCTCGAAGTGTCGGGTGGTAAAGAACGGATTCGCGCCTATGTGCAGGACTATCTCAGTGATTTTCAGCTGCCTGCAGAGTTTGACAGCCTAGATGCCATGATCAAGCATCTCCACGCGACAAAAACTAAGTATTACAAACAGTATGCAGCGGCGGGTAAGATTCCCCTGCGGCCTGGTGTAGAGCGGTTGTTGAATGAGGCGCGGAGTGAGGGGGTGAGGCTTGCGATCGCAACCACTACCACACCTGCCAACGTCCAAGCCCTGTTGGAAAATACCCTCGGTGCCGAAAGCCTTAACTGGTTCGATGTCATCGCCGCAGGCGACATGGTCCCTAAAAAAAAGCCAGCCCCCGATATCTTTGAGTACGCTCTAGATCATTTGGACTTGCCAGCCGACAACTGTCTGGCCTTTGAAGATACCAATAACGGCCTCCGCTCTGCCACCCCCACAGGTCTCAAGACTGTTGTTACCGTTAACGAGTACACCCGGAATCAAGATTTTACAGTGGCTAAGTTGGTTCTTAGCCACCTCGGTACTCCCGAAGCACCGTTTGACGTGCTAGCAGGGGACTCAGGCGATGCCACTTACTTCACTATCAAGCTGGCCCGTTATCTCTTGGCCTAATGGTCTAGATTGTTGACTCCATGGCGAGCGTTCTCAGCCTAGAGCAGTTTTGGCAAAGTCTGGCTAGGCAGCTCTTAGCCTATCCCGGTGGTGATGTGGAGACTCTGACTCATCGCTGGGTTGAGCTACAGGCATTGGATATTGGGGCAGTGTATGACTACGGCCCAGAAACCTTAGCAGGTCTGAAGATGATTGGTCTGGGTTACTGCGGTGTGGTGTTGCGAGTGCGCCATGGCGGCAACGATCGAGTACTCAAAATTCGCCGGGAGCCTGCTCCTCAATCGAGCCTACACCGGGAAGCGAACATGCTGATGCGGGCAAATGAGGTCAGTGTGGGGCCGCAGTATGTCGCCCATAGCGATAACTTTTTGCTAATGGACTATGTCCAAGGACCAACGTTGGTGGACTGGCTGCAGCAGTCTCACGCTACTGAGGATGTACATCGTGTTGTGACACAGCTTATTCATCAGGCCTATCGACTAGACCAAGCTGGACTAGATCATGGTGACTTACGCTGCATTACCGCCCATGCTTTAGTGCAAGCTGACGCTCCAGTCCTAATCGACTTTAGTAGTTCTAGCTTAGACAGACGTCCGGCCAATGTAACGACCTTAGTGCAGGGGCTATTCATTGGTACCAAGCTTGCTCAACCATTACGCTCTTGGTTTCCCCAGCTTAATAAAGCTGAACTGGTTAAGTATCTTCGTAAGTATAAGCAGCAGCCTGCACCAGCAACTATTGCCCTACTTTTGAGCTAT
>JBCDFI010000392.1:0-5411 GCA_039178155.1 Cyanobacteria bacterium P01_H01_bin.105 | reverse complement strand
GGGCCGTGGGACTTGGCTAAGGCGATTTTGCGGCGAGATAGGGCTCGCCCACCTGCCTATCGAATTTTAATTTTGCCGATTACGGCATTGGTGGGAGCCCATCCTTGGGTGCTGAGGCTGTGTTCTTGGGGAGCCTTTGCCTGTACGCTTTGGCTTATGTATTTAACTGGTAAACGCTTGCGTGATAGAGCCACTGGAGGGTTTGTTGTTTGCTTTTTGCTGACCTGCCCTATCCTGATTGGGCCAAATATGAGATTTTATGTTGACTATGCTCTTTATTTGGCAATCGCTGGGACGCTGTATTTTCTTTTTTGTCAGTGGGATAATCGGAAATATCTGCCTTCGCAATGGATTGGTCTGGGGTTGTTTTTGGGCTTAGGAGCGATGGCTAAGCCAACAATTGTCTTTATTGTTGGCCCCATGCTTTTGTTGACAATGCTGCTGCGGTTTTTCAAGTTAATAGCGGCCCCTACTTTGCCATCTCTTCTTAAATCCTATGGTTTAGCGGCCTTGTTGATGGCTCCTTGGTGGGTATTAAACATTAGGCCTGCTTTAGAAAAAGCCGTGAGATCCGGTGGTAACATGCGTGATGCTCTTGGGCCTCAGGGGGAGCTGAGTACCCTATGGACGTGGTCCTATGTGTTTGTGCAGTCAATCACGGGGCCTATGTTGAGTCTATTGGTGGGTGCGATCGCACTCAGTTTTCTGCTCAATGTTCTTTTATTTCGTCGAGCTAGACTGACCCGATCCCAGCAACTAGCCCTAGTGGTGTGTCTAGCGGGTGCTGTTCCACTGGCGTGGATTGCTGCATTTGGCATTAACCATAACCCGCGTTTAATTGCCCCCCTACTATTACCGTTGGGATTAGCGCTTAGTCTGATGGCCTCTTCTTTAGGATGGCTCACTCGTAGATCTACAGCGGGGGTAGCAGTCGTACTAATTTTGGCGCAAGTCAGCATTATGTTGGCTCCCCAGAAAGGAAGCAATTACTATCAAGACGGTGATGCATTTGCTCAGAGCCATAACTGGGGCAACCCGACGTCGGTCATGCGGCTTGAAGAGCAGTGGAACTGGACCCCACTTTATGAGTTAGCTCAGCAAAATCGGTTTCAAATTCCAAAAATTGGTTATTTAGGAAGTGCCAAGACTTTAAATCCGCCACAGTTGTCGCTGCCATGGGTAATGGCCGGGGAAACTACAAAAGTGGTTCAGCTGTGGAAATTTACTGACGGACCAATAGACTGGGATCCTCTGATCAAAAGGGCTTTGACTAAAGATATCTTGGTGACCTTTGCTCCTAGAGCGTCTTCAACGGATAGTGATATTGAAACCCTGGAGAATCAACACAATCTTGAATTCTCTGAACGCATTGCTCAAACAGATCAGTTTATGCCATTGATAACTATTAGTATGGGGAAGTTTTCAACCTCAACGGTTCATGTATTTACTCACAAGGCTAGAGATTCTGCGATTTACAATACACAATAAGCAGAAGAATTTTTGCGGAGCTAACTAGTGGGACTTATCAAAGATTTTCAAGATATCGGCAGTGTCGCTAAATCAGCGATTTTGCATCGCTCTTTACCTCCGACAAAGTTTTATATTTTTGGTACAGGTCGCTGTGGGAGCACTTTGCTAGTGGGTTTGCTCAACTGTCACAGTGAGATCAGCTGTGATCCTGAAATCTTGAGTTTCTATTCGCGCGTACCCAAAGCCGCTCTCTTTAAGCGTGTTTATCACTGCCCCACCGCTGCATATGGTTTTAAGCTGTTGATGTATCATATGACGGATGTCCATTCTATGGAGGCACCGATACGCTTTCTTAACTGGCTTCATCAACAAGGTTTTCAAGTTATCTATCTCAGACGACAAAAACGTTTACAGCACGCTATATCTCTTGTTGTTAGTGCAAAGAGAAAGATTCTCCATCAGCGCAAGTCAGATCAGTCTGTAGAGCTTCAGCCAGTTCATATTGATGCAGCTAATGTTCTAGATACTGTGGCAAAGTTTGAAACTAATTACCAGTCTGAAGCTAAGCTACTGAGGCATATTCCCCACTTACCCCTGGTGTATGAAGAACATTTGGCCGATGGTCAGCAACATCAGACAACGTCAAATTTAGTATTTGACTATCTGGGTCTAAAGTCTGAGCGAGTTGAGGCTAAGCTAAGAAAGATTATACCGCCAGATTTGAGTCAAAGTATTCTCAACTATGAGGAGGTAATGGCGACCATTCGCCAATCAGAATATGCGCATCTTTTAACTTAGGGTCTAGTTTGTAGGATGGGGAATACTTATGCCAACGATTACTGTTGTGATACCAGTCTATAACGGTGCGGCAACTATTCGTGCCACCCTTGATAGCCTTCTTCAACAGACTTTTGAGGACTTTGAGATTGTTGTCATTGATGACGGTTCTACTGATGACACCGAATATGTTGTTCGGCAGATTGAAGATAGTAGAATTCGGCTCATTCAATATCCTAATCGAGGATTGGCAGCTAGTCGTAATCGAGGGATTCAGCAAAGTCAGTGTGACTTGATCAGCTTTATTGATGCTGATGATCTTTGGACCGCTGACAAATTAGCGGCCCAGCTGGATGCTCTGCAGACTACTTCAACGGCAGCTGTTGCCTATAGTTGGACTGATTGTATCGATCAGTCCGATCGTTTTTGCCGTCGAGGTAGTCATATATCTGCCCAAGGCAATGTCTATGACAAGTTATTGATGGGTAATTTTCTAGATAGTGGTTCTAATGCTCTGTTTCGAAAATCGGTTTTTGAGGCGGTGGGCCAATTTGATGAATCGCTCAAAGCTGCTGAAGATTGGGATATGTTTCTGAGAGTGGCGTTGGAATATACCTTTGTTGTTGTGCCTAAAGTGCAGATTTTGTATCGACTATCGCCTCAGTCAATGTCGGCTAACCTGAAGCGCCAAGAGCGAGAATCTAGCAAAGTTCTGACCCAAGCGTTTGCTCGTAAGCCACGATTGCCGTGGCAACATAAGCGAAAAAGCTTGGCACAAATGTACCGCTATTTGACCTTTAAAGCACTTGAAAGTTGTTCAACACGTCAGCAAGCGTGGGCAGCCGGTAGATATTTAAGTCAGGCAATCTATCAAGATCCCTCACAGATAAAGCCGGTTCGCTTATTGAGTAGTCAGCTGAGTACCATTATTAAAACCTTGACCGAGCCATTAAATTTTAGGGATGCATCTTAATGTTTGATCGATATCAGAATAGGCAGCGGGTTTCTAAGGATGTAACGATTTTGGTGAAGACGTTCAATCGTCCAAAAACTGTTTCGGGAGCTGTTTCTAAAATTCGTAGATTTTATCCTGATATTCGTATTTTGTTAGCTGATGATAGCCAAGACACCGTTGTCATTAATGACGGCAAAACAGAAGTCTTTCCAATGCCTTTTGATTCAGGGGTTTCGAAGGGACGTAACTTCTTACTAGAAAAAGTAGAGACTCCTTATTTTCTGATGATGGATGACGATCATTATTTCAATCGTCGTACTAACTTGGGAAAAATGTTGCGTCTACTAAAAGATGAAGACTTTGATATTCTCAGTGCCTTAGTGTTTCAACGAGCTTTCTTACGAAGAGAGTTTTATCGAAAGGAGCTAGTGGACTTTTATCTCAATATGGAGATGGAAGATGGTGTGCTGAAATTTGTCGATGGTTTTTATGAGAAAACGCAGGACTATGTGACCTGTGATTTAGTGCATCAGTTCTTTCTGGCAAAAACCAACGCGGTTCAGCAAATAGGAGGATGGGACGATCGCCTTAAAACAGCGGATCATGCTGACTTTTTTATTCGCGTTAAGCAAGCTCATCTCAAGGTAGGCTATACCCCTCGGGCTAGAGTTGATCATGTTCATCGTCGAGATGAACGATTTTCCAAGGACTATAAGGCTTTTCGGACACGTATGTCAGAATTTCGAAAGATTTGGATTGAGCAGCATAATATTCAGACCATCGTGAATCGCGATGGCAAAGTCTTTAGCGCACAGGAATTTATCGCTCAAAAAGGGTGGTAGATTGAGTGACACTTGAGTTTTAGATGGACTCTTTCTATTCCCTCCAATGATAAATTTTAAAGTTTTTTCTTGTCGCTGTTAGGATTATGGATACTGAATCAAGGATTTCTGAATGGGTTCAAAACGTTGATGATCTGGTATTTGTAGTTGGTTCTGGGCGCAGTGGAACAACCTGGTTGCAGGCAATGCTGTCGATGCATCCAGATATCTATTCTGGACCAGAGACCAATTTTTTTGGAGCCTTCGCTGCGGCAGAGCAATCGTTTTCTAAGGTCAAGGGTCGCCGAGTAGGGCTATCTGAATATTTTAGCCACGATCTTTTCTATGGCTCAATGGCGAATTTGTTTAGGGTAATGTTGTCGGGACTCCCAGAACCTGATTCGCAACCTAAGATTTTTTTGGAAAAGTCTCCTCATCATTGTCTCTACTCAGACTTCTTGTTAAAAACGTTTCCTGATGCTCGATTTATACATTTAGTCAGAGATAGCAGGGCTGTAGTCGCTTCTATGCTGAAGGGTTCTAAAACCTGGGCTAAAGACTGGGCCTCCGATGATGTAGATGCGGCGGCTACGGGCTGGGTTCAAAAAGTTAATGCTGCTCAAAGTCTGAAGAAGAGAGTTTCTTCTGAGAACTATATTGAGATTAAATATGAAGATCTGAGGGTCAATACACACCAAGAATTATCTAATTTACTGACCTGGCTAAGAATTGAAGCCTCTGACGCTTGGATCGAGCAAGCGGTGGTGGAAAATAGTTTAAGTAAGTGTTCGGTATCTGAGCGTGGTTTTACGTCTATTCCTGAAACGAATCAGTCTGCGGTCCGACCATCGCAAAATGTTTCGTATCCAAAGGGGTTCTTTGGCAAAGCACCCTATATGGTCAAAGATATTGACTTGACTAGACAACAGCGGCTTAGGGTTGAGTACTTAACGAACAAAAAACTACTGGAGTTAGATTATCCAGATGTTTGTCAAAAGTTTTCTCTAGTAGATAAATTGCGAATGGTTGTTGCCAAAAAAGCTGCAAGACGCTTCAAAAGTCTCTTTTCTTAATCTTTCTAGAGTAGCTGTCACTTAAGGGGAAACTTCTTATTTTGTGCTATTTTGGCAAGGAGAGATGAACGTTGCTTGCGCTAAACGCCATACATAAATGGTTAAATTGACCAACCCTAAGAGTTTGGTACCGTCTTCTAGCATGATGGGGGTACCCACACCGGGAATAGGCAAAAATTCGGCTATGGCTGAGATAGCCATGAGGCCTGTGGCTAGGAGTAGCCATCTATAGGGTGTTTGCAGGATGGTGTTGCGAAAGTGTAGTGCGATCGCAACTCCAATGCCAACATAGAGACTATAAGAAAATAGTTTAGG
>JBCDFI010000391.1:0-5435 GCA_039178155.1 Cyanobacteria bacterium P01_H01_bin.105 | reverse complement strand
CTTCTACAGACTCAACGCCAGCACTTCTGGCATCTCCTTTAAGGCTATGGGTCTCTCGTAATAGGGCGGATAATAACGCTTTGTCGTTGGGATTTTTCTCTAAATCTAGTAGGTTAGACTCTAAGGTTTGGAGTCGTTCTTCGGTAGTAGTTCGATAGATTTGGCGCAGTTCGACATCGGCAATCATGCCAGGGCTTGGCTCCGCCACTGTCTCAGTCGTTATTGCCTCAATCTCTGCTGAGGAAGACAGTATAGTTGTTATAACTTCGTCTAAATTCTCGGCTACCTGGGTAATCACCACCTGACTGGGTTCCCCCGATGTGGCTTCGTGAACAAGCTTACTGATGGCATCTAACCCATCTTCCAAACAGCTGCCAACATGAGCTGAGAATGGTGTTGCCTGACGCTGGATATGATTAACAATATCTTCGATGGACTGGACGAGATCGGCAATCATGTCCAGTTCAACGGCCCTGGAATCACCTTTTAGACTATGAGTTTCCCGTCGCAGAACCTC
The DNA here is from genome assembly GCA_039178155.1 of Cyanobacteria bacterium P01_H01_bin.105. Classification (GTDB taxonomy): domain Bacteria; phylum Cyanobacteriota; class Cyanobacteriia; order Phormidesmidales; family Phormidesmidaceae; genus Leptothoe. Next base: position 4,918 of record JBCDFI010000391.1, on the reverse strand, counting down.
TATAGTGACCGTATCGTCCGGACTATGCTCTAACGTTTGAAGACTACTTTGTAGAGTTTGCAGACGATCTTCACTGGTGATCCGATAGATCTCCCGTAGTTCATCGTCGTCGATGTAAAGAGTGCTGGGTTGAGTTGCCGTAGGTTCTGGTACGGCAATGGGCGCTATAGTGGCAGCAGAAACAACAGCTTTTAGAAAATCTAGGGTTTGGCTATAATCTATATCACTAGATTCTCCCGTAACGGCTTCTTGAACAAGTTGACTGATGGCATAGATACCCTGATACAAGCAGTCACTGATATCCAGAGTAAACTCAACCTGCTGCTGTTGCAGGGATTTGACAATCTCTTCTAATTCTTGAGCCAGGGTGGCAACGGTTTCTAGCCCGATGACTCTAGAGTCACCCTTAAGACTATGCAGCTCTCGTCGTGAATCTTCGAGGGCTGTTGGGTTATGGGGATCTTGCTCTAACTGCAGCAGACCTGTCTGAAGGTTGTTGAGTCGCTGTATGCTTGTGTCTTGGTAGAGGCTTCGCAGCTCTTCATCTTGAATTATCATGCGTTTGAGTCATCGGGCTAGGGACTACGGTTGGTTAGGCCTGGTTATTTCAATTTGTTAGTACTACAGGTCTTTAGAGGAGTAAAAGAGGGTTCAAAACGAAAAAATCCTAACTTCCCTCTTTTATATAGACATACTCCCTGGGTAGATATTTGTTTGGCCAGGGAGTATGTAATAGCCTGGTGGTCTATATCATTTTTTCAAGATCTAGAGCGGCGTCATTAAGTTGCTCTGTACCCACTTTAGTTTGATTCAAACCACCAGCTGTTTCCTTAGCTCCTCGGTTGATTAGTTCCATAGCATCTACAACCTGTTGGATGGCATCCACTTGTTGTTTGAGGTTGAGTGATACCTGTTGGTTGTTAAGGACTACCTGATTGACAGATCCCTGAATTTCGCTGAAGGCTGATTCTGTACGTTTGGCAATTTCTACTCCTGTTTTTACAGTTTTTGTACCTTCTTCCGTCACCATTACGGTTTCGTTAATCGATTTCTGAATGTCAGAAACTAGGTTGTTGATTTTATCAGCCGACTGTTGGCTTTGGTCGGCTAGTTTACGAATTTCGTTGGCAACAACGGCAAAGCCTTTGCCATGCTCTCCGGCTCGGACGGCTTCAACTGATGAGTTGAGGGCAAGCATGTTAGTTTGGTTGGCAAAATCAATCACCAGCTGGGAAATATTACTAATTTGACTGGCTTGACTGCTGAGGTTGACAATTTGCTCTGCGATCGCATCTACCTTATTTTCCAGAACAAACATTCCTTCTAACCCTTCACCTAGCGATTGAGCCCCCTCTTCTGAGGCAGTAAAGGCACGTTTTGCTGCTTCAACAGCAGCATTTGCCTGCTCAGCAGCATGCCGAGAAGAGGCCTCTAGCTCATCCATGGTGGTTGTGGTTTCATTGACTGACACAGCCTGCTGACTGGCAATGCGTTCCTGCTCAGCCACGGTGGAGGCCATCTCTTGGGTTGATGTGGCAATGTTAGAAGATACTTTCTCAAGTACCGCCACCAGTTTGCGTCCTCGGAAGATGGCAAATGGAACCACCAGACCTAAGGAGAACAAAACCGTCAAACCAGCGGAGAGGTTGAAGGACCTAACGGATGCAAATACTTCGCTTCTAGGCAACTTTGCAATCGAAATTAGCTCATACGGTCTCTCTTCACTGGGGAAAAACTTCTCATAGGCAAGAATAAAGCGGTCAAATTCAATAGTCCCCTTTTCCCCCGTAAGAATTTGTTCGGAAATCTCTGGAGAATAGTCATTTGCCAGGGTTTCTTCCTTACCTAGATCAAACCCCCACAGCTTGGATGAATCTGGATGAGCCAGATAGTAACCCTGTTCATTAATCAGATACATTTCCTCATTAGCAAACTCATCCGACTGAGCTACCAAGTCTAGAAACTGATCGGCAAAAACATTCGCAATGACGATGCCACGGTTTTGCCCCGCCGAATCGACTACGGGTGTCGCATACCGAATAACCGGCTTAAAGGGTTCTTCGATTTGTCCCTGTTCCTGATTGAGATTCACAGGTGAGACATACACACTATCAGACGCTAAGGCTATTGTCTGAGTAAAGTAGTCCCTGTCGCCTTTATTTTGTAGCTGATTTGAAGAAATGGGAGTGACTGTAGTACCATCGGAATCCACACGAACCAGTTCGTTACCTGATTCGTCAATATACCGTAGCTGCATGTAGTGGGTTTTCTCTTCCATCATGCCCGTAAACAGTTCCTGCAGACGGCTGGCCCATTGATCATAAGAAGAGTCATCCTGAGGATCGGTACCGCCATTAGCGCGGGCACGGATCATTCCCTGGATCGGAGGCGTCTCACTCATAAATAAAACATCCTCGCTAACACCAGTTAAAAAAGCGTCGATTTCACTGACGTTTTCCTCTACCTCTCCTTGAAGTGACAGTGTAGCCTTGTCGCTCAGGGAATTACTGGCGGAAACCGTACCGAGTAGCCCGACGGCCAGGGCAGGAATCGTAGCGCTCAATAAAACGAGGAGTAAAAACTGCTGCTGAATTTTTAATTTTTGGAAGCCACCAAACATATTCGAAAGCATAGCGATGTAATTAGGATTTAAAGCCAGAAAATAGACAATTATCGACAATAAAGGTCGAAAACTTAGAAAAATCGGAATTCAACACCTTTAACATCTATAGGGAACGTAGTCAGGGTCAATACTGTTAGCTACCGTTCTAAACAAAGCAATTAAACTTACTTAGGCGCATAGAAGACTAACCCACTCAATGAATAAGGATCAGGATAAAAGTTAGAAAAGATAAAAACTAATAATAAAATCCAGACCTTGCAGAAATAGTAAAAAAAGGACATATTTTCCCTATATTTCAAGACAAGAACTATTTTTGGTTATTAAAGTCCTAAGCAAAGACTCAATCAATCTAATCAAAAGTTCAATCTGTAACAGAAAATACAATTCAATAGAGCTACTTCCATAAAAGGGAGGTATTTAATCGGTATAGTCTTTTCAAGACAACACCTTAGAAGCCTATTTGCCTATAAATAAGAAGTCTCTTATTATCTATCTATTAAGTAAATAAATAAGAAATCTCTTATTTTCTAGATTAGAAATATAGATATACTCCAAGAAATTAATTAATAATCCTTTTGAACACTGCTGGACTTTCCTATAATGTCACTGGGCAATCGTAAACCCTATAGATAATAGAGCTTATTTCACGACATCTTTAAAAAAGTTGTTGATAGAATCAAGTTTGCGGAAGTTGAAATACTTTGCCTGATAAGACACTCCACAACTCGAAGAGTTTGCTGCTTATAATTGAAGCTGCACTAAGCCCATTTAGACTCAGACTCTGTAATTAAAGCTATAGGGAATTAGTCATGGGTTATCGAAATCTCGGCTATTATTTTGTTTAGAAGTATATCTGTCATAGTAACTGTCAATTTGTCGTAATTAAATATATTTTCAGATGAATACTATTAGTAGTAGTATCCTTTTCTAGCTTTAATGGCTCTTAGCTTCCTTTTTGTGCATAAAGTCCTATCAAGACCGTAGATCTCCATACAATCATTTCACTTTTAACTACTGCAGCCCATGGAAATTACAGAGCTGACTAAACTGGTAGAGCTTCCAAGTACTGAGTTCGAAGGACATTTAATTCTTACTGATCAAAATTTTGCCTGGAGTCTCACCATCGTTCAAGGTCGGTTGCTCTATGCTGTCAATAAACTGCATGCTGTTCGCTGCTGGAATAGAAATTTAGAACAGTACTTTCCTAACCATAGTTACGAAAATAAGGTTGTTCGGCCTGCGGCTGATCAGCCTTGGCAAATACAGTGGATTGATCAAGGTGTGGCCCAACAGCATCTGAGCTTGATTCGCACCAAACTTATGATTCGTACAATTATCCAAGAGTGCTTATTTGAGTTGAGTCTATGTAATTATTTACAGCGTGATTGGCAGCCTAGTAGATTACCAATATCTCAAATCTCTCGAAGCCTGACACTATCTACTTGGGAAGTCAAGATGACTCATAACAAAGTCAAGGATATGCGTCAACAGTGGCGGGACGCAGGCCTCATAGGGTTTACTCCGATGCTATCACCTAGATTAGCAAAGTCTGTAGACCCTCGAAGATTAAAGATTCCTCATCAATATCTTACGGGTAAACACACGCTGTGGGATATCGCTACGGTGTTGAATAAACCAGCTATAGAGATAGCACAGCATCTGCTGCCTCTTGTAGACGATAAAACCTTAGAACTCAATCAAATACCAGACTTACCATTATCTAGTGTTAAGCTATCAACAACAAAGACATCTACAACTCGAAGCTCTACGGCTCGAACTTCCTCAACAGCAGGGTCACCGCGAAGACTCAGATCGTTTCCATCATCAGTCATTTCTGCAAAACCAGCAAAGCCTGTATCGTCATTAATTGAAACTGCTTCTCCTCTCAGTGATAATACGGGTCAGCCTTTGATTGCCTGCATTGACGACAGTCCGGTATTAGCCCATAGCCTCAAAAAAATCTTAGCGACAGGGGGCTATCGTACCTTGATTATTCAAGAACCGATGCAGGGGTTTTCTCAACTCATCGAGCATGTGCCTAGTTTGATATTACTGGACGTTATGCTACCTAATGCGGACGGCTATAATATCTGTCGTTTTTTGAGAGATACGCCAGTTTTTAAAGATACCCCCATTATTATTCTGACAGGGCGGAGTAAGCCCGTTGACCGGGCTCGGGCGAGTATGGCAGGCGCGACCGAGTTTTTAGTCAAACCACCAGAAACTAAAGAACTATTGAATATGATTCGTAAGCACTTGGGAACACGTGAAAAGCTATCAGATTGAGTCTTATCG
>JBCDFI010000390.1:0-5436 GCA_039178155.1 Cyanobacteria bacterium P01_H01_bin.105 | reverse complement strand
GTTGTACTGGATGTCACCCCGGAACAGCGTGACTTTGGTCGAATGGCAGCAATCCAAACCAAACAGGTACTGGCTCAAAAACTGCGCGATCAGCAAAGGCGGTTAATCCAAGAAGAGTTCCAGGATTTGGAAGGAACCATTCTGCAAGCTAGAGTCCTCCGGTTCGAGCGCCAGTCGGTAATTATGGCAGTTAGCAGTGGTGTAGGCCAACCTGATGTTGAGGCAGAATTGCTGAAGCGCGATCAGCTACCCAACGATAACTATCGGGCCAATGCGACATTCCGTGTAGCTCTGAAAAAAGTCTCAGAGGGATCTCACCGCGGTCCACAGTTACTGGTTTCTCGTGCAGATGCGAGTCTGGTCGTTGAACTATTTTCTAACGAGGTGCCTGAGATTGAAGATGAGGTAGTGCGCATCGTCGCCGTAGCCCGAGAAGCCAATCCGCCATCTCGTTCAGTCGGTCCCAGAACCAAAATCGCCGTTGATACCCTTGAGCGTGATGTTGATCCGGTGGGTGCATGTATTGGAGCCCGAGGATCCCGTATTCAGGTTGTCGTCAACGAATTGAGGGGTGAAAAGATAGACGTTATTCGTTGGTCTCCAGATCCAGCAACCTACATTGCCAATGCTCTTAGTCCTGCACGAGTTGACGAGGTTCGCCTAATGAATCCCGAAGATCGTCAGGCCCATGTGCTGGTCCCTGAAGACCAACTCAGTTTAGCGATCGGGAAAGAGGGTCAGAATGTAAGATTAGCCGCACGTCTGACGGGATGGAAAATCGATATCAAGGACTCGGCTAAGTACGACTATGAGGCCGAAGATGAAAAAATACATGCTCAGCTTGAGGCTAAACGTCAACAAGAAGAGGAGGCTGCGGCAGCTCTAGCCGCCCAAATGGAGGCAATTAAAGCTGCGAATCTAGCCGCCGCTGCTCAAAAAGCTGCCGAGGAAGCGGCGGCAGCTGAAGACGATACAATCACTGACACGATTAATGAAGAAGAGCCTACTACCGCCTATGATGAGGAGCCTACTGATGAAGAGGAAGAGCTTGCCCATGAGGAGGAATAACAAACTATGCAGCCAAATTATCGCCGCTGTGTAAGTTGCCGTAAGATAGCTCATCGAGAGCAACTGCTAAGAATCGTTCGCGATCACCCAACTGGGAAAGTTCAGTTTAACCATGGCATGGGACGTTCCGCCTATCTTTGTCCTCATGCAGCCTGTCTTAGCTCGGCCCATAAAAAAAATCGCCTCGGACGATCTCTCAAGACAGCGATTCCAGATGAAGTTTTTCAAAAACTAGAGCAGCAGATTCCGTAACAATGGGTATATTCCTAGAGACATCGAAAATTACAGCTTTTGTACATCCGTTGGCCTTAGGATAAGTCTTAAGGCTGATGGTAAAATGAGATTGTAAGACCTGCGGTACCTCCACTCGGAGACCACCGATCCTGTCAGAATGTTATTGAACGAGGATAGGGTAAATATCCACTTTTATCGATGTCTATAATGTCTACATTATTACCAACAATCGATAGAATTAGATATTACCCAAATGCCCAAGGGTAAAATGTCATGTCGTTTCGATAAGGGCAGTAAGTCTATGTGACACCTTTCTTTGAAAATTTGCGAGGAATATTTGGATGAACAATGGCAAAGTCAGGATATACGAGTTATCTCGGGAGTTAGATTTAGACAATAAAGATATTCTGACCATCTGCGAACGTTTGGAAATATCAGTAAAGAGTCATAGCAGCACTATTACTGAGTCAGATGCGGAGCGGATACGCGCGGCTGCAGCAGGGGCACCAAAGCGCTCATTGCAAAAACCGACTCCAAAACCAAAACAAAAGCCTACTCTGGCAAAGCCTAAAGCGCCGAATCGGCCTGTCCGAAAACAGCAAATTTTAGAAATTCGACGTCATCAATCGCCGGAACCTCGACCTCCAGAAAAACGAGATTCTCCTCCACAAACACCTTCTACAGGCGTTACTGCGCCTCAGCCTGCGTCCGACTACTCAGCAGCAGCAGATAATCTGAGGCAGCCGCCTAGTCGTCCAGGGCGATCAAAACCATCCATTAAACCTCCTCAAAAGCCAGTTCCCCGACCTAATAGCGGCAGCGGCCCATCGACTAGTACTGGTAATGCTGGCCAATCTTCTCCAAGTTCAGAAACATCTAAGCCACAGCTTATTCAACCAAAGCTGGTCTCCCCTCCTTCTCGTGCTCAAACGCCACGGCCTAAAGCCCCTAGGCGTGGAGATAGTTCAGAAGGTAGGCTGATCCCTGTTACAGAGGTCAGTGGTACCGGAGAGGCGAAGGCGAAACCGACTCTACTTAAGGATAAACCCAGCTTAAAGCCAAAGCCCGTTATTGAGATACGTCGGCCAAAACCGTCTAGTCCATCAAAAGATGATACAGATAGAGACGAGCCAGATACAGACGACAGTAGGACTGAAACACCTGTTTTAGTTGGAGCGCCTCGACGTCCTGATGTGCGTCGTCCTTCAGCACCGGCTCGTCCGCCAAAACGAGGTAAGCCACGTGGCGAGAGTGAAGAAGAAGAAATGCGGCAACGCGCTAGCAAAAATGCTACTAAGAAACGCCGTGCTCAACGTTTAGACGATGATGATGATATCGATGATCTAGAAGCTGGTGGTGCCGGTGATAGCTCAGCGACACCCATGAGTATTTCGCTCATGCGCCCTCCCAAACCTAGATCTCACCCAACTCAGGCTAAGCCTGTGGCTGTTAAGAGCCGCTCCATGCCAAGTAGAGGTGGTGGTTCATCACGTAATAATCGTCGCGATCGCAAAGTTGAGGTTGTTGAAGAAAAACCTGAACTCATCACCCTCACCAATGGCTTGACCGTACATGAGCTAGCTCAAGAAATTAAGGAACCTGAGACTGAAGTCATTAAGTTCTTGTTCTTTAAGGGCATCGCTACTAATATCAACCAGACCTTGGATATTCCCACCGCCAAGATGGTTGCTGAGGCCTTTGAAATCGAAGTGGAAACCGCTGAAGCCGAGTCTGAAGCGAAGAAAACCACTGAGATGCTGGATGATACTGACCTAGAGAACCTCAAACAGAGGCCTCCGGTAGTCACTATCATGGGCCACGTTGATCACGGTAAGACTTCCTTACTTGATGCTATCCGTAAAGCCAAGGTTGCCAGTGGTGAAGCAGGGGGGATCACTCAGCACATTGGTGCCTACCATGTTGATGTCGAGCACGATGGCAACGAGCGTCAGGTTGTGTTCTTAGACACTCCTGGTCACGAGGCATTTACAGCTATGAGAGCCCGTGGTACTAGGGTTACCGATATTGCAGTACTTGTGGTCGCAGCAGATGATGGTGTTCGACCTCAAACCATTGAGGCCATAAGCCACGCTAAAGCAGCTCAAGTCCCCATCGTCACCGCCATCAACAAAATCGATAAAGAGACGGCCAGTGCAGATCGCGTCAAGCAGGAGCTTATGGAGCATGGTCTCGTCCCTGAAGAATGGGGAGGGGATAGCATCATGGTACCGGTCAGTGCCATAACAGGTGAAAATCTTGACCTGTTATTAGAAATGTTGCTTCTCCAAGCCGAAGTTGAAGATCTTCATGCCAATCCAGACAGACTCGCCAAAGGTACCGTCATTGAGGCCAACCTAGATAAAGCGAGGGGTCCCGTTGCCACCTTACTGATTCAAAACGGCACCTTAAAGATTGGAGATTCCATGGTAGTCGGTTCAGTCTTTGGTAAGGTCCGAGCCATGATTGACGACCGCCTACATCGAGTTGAGGCAGCATCACCATCCTTTGCGGTAGAGGTACTAGGTCTGAATGATGTCCCCCAGGCTGGTGATGAGTTTGAGGTCTTTGCTTCCGAAAAGGAAGCTCGTGCCGTTGCAGACAGTCGGGCCATAGACCAACGACAGTCAAGGCTACAGCAAGCTATGGCATCTCGACGGGTCACCCTCAATACCTTGTCAGCCCAGGCTCAAGAAGGCGAGTTGAAAGAACTCAATATTCTTCTGAAAGCAGACGTCCAAGGTTCTCTAGAAGCAATCTTGGCATCTCTACAGCAGCTACCCCAGGATGAGGTCCAAATTCGGGTACTGATGGCAGCTCCAGGGGAAATCAGTGAAACTGATGTAGATTTGGCCGCTGCCAGTGGTGCCGTAATTATTGGCTTTAACACCACACTAGCGCCAGGTGCTCAACAGGCTTCTGACCGTTTAGGCGTAGATATTCGCGATTACGATATCATCTATAAGCTTTTAGAAGATATCGAAGGAGCAATGGAAGGTCTACTCGAACCCGAGCTAGTGGCAGAAGACTTGGGCGAAGCAGAAGTTCGCGCTGTCTTCCCAGTTCGCAAGGGATCCGTGGCCGGTTGCTACGTTCTCTCTGGTAAGGTTACTCGGAACTGCAGAATTCGAGTTATGCGGGGAGGTTCTCAAGTTTATGAAGGCAATCTCGATTCACTCAAGCGTATGCGCGATGATGTGAAAGAAGTCGCTTCTGGATTTGAGTGCGGTATCGGTGTCGATAAATTTAACAGTTGGCAGGAAGGAGACCGGATTGAAGCCTTTAAGATGGTAACGAAGCGGCGTACATTAGCAGGCCGCTCCTAAGAATTTGGTCACTTCGCCAACTTAAATTTAGAAAAATCGACTGAACCTAATCAATAGGTTTTACAGTCCTAAAAAGTGGAGGTAGTTTGCAGAATGCCTCCACTTTTTTCTATCCGAGAGACAACTTAACCGATAAAAACCGTGACCATAGGCACAACATACCTATTGCTACTGCGTTATCGTGGTAGTAGAAGATGCTGAAATGTCTGTCAAATCATCTTACACAGGGAAACCTATGGCTAGTATATCCTCCCCTCTATTTAGCTCTGAAGATACAAATGTATGGCTCAGCTTACAGCGCGCTATCTGTAGCAGTGCTGGCTTTCAGAGATGGAAATCAGAGCTCCCAACCGATACTGTGGACACAACTCCATTAGAGCAATTGGTAAGGCGATATTTACGTGAGACTTTGGAAACCCTTGCCTATTAATTACAGCTTACAGTTTGGAGCTGAGCGAGATTAGAGCTGAATATTTAATTTCGTCTAACCACTTCAACTGACCAGAGAAATCCTACCATTAGCCATAAAAGGAGGTCTTCTATTGATCTCCTTTTTTAGTAACAGGGCAATCTCCCTTAACTTCAAGCAAAATCCCAATAAAATCTCTTTAAACGAAAAAAGGCACCCATCTAAAGACGGGTGCCCTTTCGACTAAGCTAGGTTACAAAACCAAGGCAACTACGCGTTGATTTGAGGAGCAACCAAAGCAACAGGAGCAGCTTCACCAGCAGCCAAGTCTAGAGGGAAGTTGTGAGCGTTACGCTCGTGCATTACTTCCATACCTAGGTTGGCACGGTTGATTACGTCAGC
>JBCDFI010000389.1:0-5442 GCA_039178155.1 Cyanobacteria bacterium P01_H01_bin.105 | reverse complement strand
TGATATGCAGGCTATCTTGGGCCAAATAATGCCAAAATCGTCGTAAGAAAAAGAGATAATTTTTCCGTTCAAAGAAAATCTTTTCGCGATTGTTACCTCGGTTATACAGATGATAGTACTGCCCTGGTAAAAATTCTGTCTTGCGCCTTGGCATCTCATAGCTTAAAAATTGCTACATCTAAAATGCCCAGCGTCTCCTAAGATCCCCGGTTTCTTTACAGGGTGTCCCTTATACTGGAGCCGAATGCCACAGAAACCGGGGATCTGCCCAACCGATCAAGCGGTTTCCATCTAGAAGTCAACGTTATCCGGCGTGCGGGGAAATGGAATGACATCGCGAATGTTGGCCATACCGGTCATAAACTGCACCAATCGCTCAAATCCTAGGCCAAACCCTGCGTGGGGCACTGTACCGTAGCGGCGCAGATCCATATACCACCAGTAGTCGTCCTTGGGCAGTCCGGCCTCTGCAATACGTGATTCCAACACATCCAGTCGTTCTTCTCGCTGGGAACCGCCAATGATCTCTCCGATGCGTGGAGCCAATACATCCATCGCAGCCACGGTCTTACCACCATCATTGAGACGCATATAAAATGCCTTAATCTCGGTGGGATAGTCCGTAACAATCACCGGCTTTTTAAAGTACTCTTCCGCCAGGTAGCGCTCATGCTCGGACTGCATGTCTAAGCCCCAAGAGACCGGATATTCAAATTTTTTGTCGCACTTTTCTAAAAGTTTAATCGCATCGGTATAAGTAATACGTTCAAACTCATTGTTGATGATATTGTCAGCAGTTTCTAAAACTGTCTTTTCTATACGCTTATTAAAGAATTCCATATCATCAGCACAGTCTTCTAGCACTCGCTTAAAGACAAATTTAAGAAACTCTTCTGCCAGATCCATGTTACCTTCGAGATCGCAAAAGGCCATCTCCGGCTCCATCATCCAAAACTCGGCTAAATGACGAGAGGTGTTTGAGTTCTCGGCGCGAAAGGTAGGACCAAAGGTGTAGACATTGGTAAAGGCCATGGCCATAATCTCGGCTTCAAGCTGACCACTAACGGTTAGATAGGTGGGCTTACCAAAAAAGTCCTGGCCGTAGTCTACTTTGCCGTCGTCTCCCTTGGGGAGTTTGTCCAGGTTCATGCTGGTGACGGTGAACATTTCCCCCGCACCTTCGCAGTCGCTGGCCGTCAGAATCGGGGTGTGAATCCAGAGAAAATCGCGGCGCTGGAAGAATTCATGGATGGCGCTGGCACAGGCGTTGCGCACTCGGAAGACGGCGCTGAGGGTATTGGTGCGAGATCGCAAATGTCCCAATCCTCTCAAAAACTCAAACGAATGCCGTTTTTTCTGCAGGGGATAGGTTTCTGCATCCGACTCACCCACCACCTCAAGGCTATTGGCCTGTAGCTCCACCCGCTGCCCTTTGCCCGGCGACTCTGCCAAAGTGCCACTGATCACGACCGAAGCCCCCGTCGTGATCCGCTTCATCGCATCGGCATAGCCCTCTATCTTGGCATCTGCAATCACCTGCAGCCCCGTCATCGACGAGCCATCATTAATATCTAAAAAACTAAACGCCTTAGAATCACGTTTGGTACGGACCCAACCTTTAATAGTGACGACATCACCAGGGTTGCCAGATTTCAGGATGTGCTTAATGCGCTGGGTGGTCATTATCTGCCTACAATTTTGACTCCAAACCACATCCAGTTTAGGGCTCTATGCCGTTTCCCTGAACAAACAGAGAGGACTGGATTGGCCAAACTTTATATAAGGTAGCGCAGGCCGTCCCCTAACTCCCAAACCAGCCTCGAAAAAACCAGCCCAGCACCAGTCCTAACCCCACAAACCGTAGCACCTGCCAGAAGGGTTCTTTGAGGTTATTCCACGACATCAGCTGGTTTTCTAAGGTTTCCTCTAGGGTCTCAATCTGCTTTTTTAAACGGTTTAGCTCAGCCCTGGGCAAATGACCTTGAGTAATTTTTGCTTGAGCCTGAGTCCGCTGAGCAAACGCCTCGCACACTTCGGCATACCGCTGACGTAATGCGGTAAAGTCCTTATCCGTTTCCTCTAAAGCCGTAGCAAAGTCGGTAAGATCTTGCTCAGTCAGGGGCAGGGACGATTTCATAACGCAGCCGGGATAGATATAGACTTAAAGTACAGGAGAGTTTCCCAGGAATAAACCTTTAATAGATCCTGTGGCCTGCCCTCATAAAGGGAGTGCGTCACAATCCTAAGCAACACACCATGAGCAATACACCGATGGCGTCATCTAGCAATGAAACCCTCAACTTAGAAGCAGCGGAACCACTAGCGCTAGCCCACGCCTTAGCCCAACAGTTAGCCATTAGCCCCATAGACTGGCATCGACTCAATTCTAACCGCCAGATCCGCGCCAAAGAACAGGTAGCCGCCGCCCTAGTCTATTTACTTAACGATAATCCAGACGAAGCCCTACCCCGTCTAGAGCAGGCCATAGGCTGGCTCAACCGCAGCATCAAAGCTCCCCCTTGTCCAACCCATGGGGAACGTAAATAAGCATCACGCTATCGCCAACTTGCAGCTTGAGTTCATCGGCAGCACTACCGCCATTGACCGCAATTTCAACATAGCCATGGCTGCCAATTAGAGCCAGCACCGTCCCCGGCTCGGCATCGCCATAAGTGGCGTAGCACGAAATACTACACTCTCCTAGCCATACCTGCCAACGATGATGGACTAGCTGACGACCTAGGATGTTAGTCACTAAATTACCAAAATGGTCGCAGTATTGAATGGTACCGCGATAACCCTGGTCTGTTGTCAATTGACTAGATATCGGCCTAGAAATTTGCGGTACGTCAGTGGAGTCTTCCCGGAGAAGACTCGCATCATCAATATCCAATTTCACTAAACTATCCGTCGATAGAGACATTCCCAACTCAGCCATAGAGACCCCATTAGCGAGATGAGCTGCCACAGGCGCAAAAATATCCCGGCCATGGAAAGTACAACTCGGCTGCAACGTGCGCCAATAGCGAGAGTTAGTCAGCGCAACAGCTGCCATGACCGAAAATCCCGTAAGCATGCCATTGTCCGGAGCAACAATAGTTTGAACTCCAGCCGGTGAGTTAACCGCCGCCGCCACTGCAGTCCGTCGCGTTCCTACCCCCGGATCTACCACCACCAAATGGACAGTGCCCGCCGGAAAATACTCATAACTCGTCAACAAATTAAAACGAGCCGCTAAAATAGCCTGAGGTTGAATCCCATGGGTCAGATCCACCACCTGACTTTGAGGACTGATAGTAGCCATCACCCCTTTCATCACACCGACATAGCTATCTCTGTGACCAAAGTCTGTTAACAATGTGATCAAACCCATAGGTCCATCCCTCCAAAAGTGGTAAGTTTTTTTCAATGCGTAATTCCCTATCACACTGCGTAGATTCCCTAGCGCTCAATGCTATTGAGCGTCACGTCTTTATCTGTGCAGATCAGACCACACCCAAATGCTGTAACAAAGCCAGCAGTATTGAGGCTTGGAACTATCTCAAAAAAAGACTGAAAGACTTACAGCTGGATGCACCCACGGAGCACCGACCTGGCCATATTTTTCGAACCAAGGCCAACTGCCTGCGTGTCTGTCAACAGGGTCCTATTTTAGTGGTATATCCTGATGGGGTTTGGTACCACAGTGCCGGCCCAGACGTTATAGAACGCATTATTCAAGAGCATCTTATTAAAAATCAGATAGTAGAGGCCTACGCCTTCCTGAAAAAACCACTACCTGATGTAAATAAGTACCGGGAAATCCGTGATTCTATTGATTGATTGGGAACAATTGATTTGAGCCCATAGGTCAAGCAGTTGATACAAAAGCAGTTGCTACGCCTCACTTAGTCAGGTAGCACAATCTTAAATATGTACAACCTTGCTATAAATTTAACTGGGCTTAATAAAACAACCCTGATTGAATATAGTCCGTACAGTATCATCAACAACAGAGGTACATGTGCTCCAATCCCAGGAGTGAAAACATTTAAACTCTATCTTACTAGGTTAAAACCCGTGGCTATCTAATACGCTTTGGATTTATTTTTTATCACCTTATCCCCCTAGACTTCGAGTAACACGAGTACACGGCATGAAAGAAACTACAGCTGGCGATCAAAAGAAACTTTTACTCATAGATGATGATCCAAACCTCATCCTGCTAGTAAGAGATTACCTAGAGTTTCGTGGTTATCAAGTTGTCACAGCAGGCAACGGTCGAGAAGCCCTTGATGTATTAGGTGGCCTAGTGCCTGACATGATCATCTGCGATGTCATGATGCCCGAGATGGATGGCTACGCATTTGTTGAGCAAGTTCGTCAGGACCCAGGAAAAAGCTGGATTCCCATACTTTTCTTGTCAGCCAAAGGGCAGAGTCAAGACCGGGTTAAAGGTCTAACCACTGGCGCAGACGTCTATATGGTGAAGCCGTTTGAACCCGAAGAATTAGTAGCTCAAGTAGAGTCTTCCTTAAAGCAGGCGTCTCGATTAATTCACCATCAGACCAAGGCTGGCGGTGGTGCGCCGACAATTCAAGTGCCCTTTGATGTGGAGTTGACTCCTACAGAACTTAAAGTAGTGCAGTTTGTAGCCCGAGGCATGGCCAACCGTGAGATTGCTGAAGAACTCAAGGTTAGCCAGCGCACTATCGAAAGCCACGTTAGCAACATGCTTGGCAAAACCGGCCTACATAACCGAACTGAGCTAGCTCGTTGGGCCATGGAAAATAATAAGGCTTAGATGGATTTTAGGGTAGATTATTTGCCGAGAATCTGCCCTAAATCTAGGTACACAGAATTAAGTTGAAAACTCATCGTTTAACGGTGTCAAACTTAGTTATAATGCTAAAGCTTCGCTGGTGTAGCTCAGTTGGTAGAGCAGCTGATTTGTAATCAGCCGGTCGTCCGTTCGAGTCGGATCACCAGCTTTTTTATGTAAGCCTTATCTGACAAGGCTTTCGCTCTTTTATATTTTAGCTAAATCTAAAATTTTGGTGGCTATTTTTACTTGATTTTTGACACAAACTAAGCATCAGAAGCTATTTAAATCAGGGCTTTTGGGGAATTTAATACGGAATTAGTACAGAAGTTAGTACAGAAATTAGTACAGTATGGATCTTATGTAGGGCTCTAACTATTTTATTTAATGAAGACAAGCATTATATGACCGGCTGACTTTTCGTCAACCGGTCAAAATATATTTCATGAAGCAGATGCTGCCTCGTCCAGGTAATCAATGCTGAACCTTTGTGAAACGAGGGATTATCTTGAGCATAACTAATGGCAGTTTGTGGACCAGAAAAGTCTAGCAGGCACTGCAAAATTCCTGAGAGCTAGTGCAGATAACCGTATGAACTGCTTAAGTTAGAGATGACTGGAGACAGCCCAAACGGCGTTGGT
>JBCDFI010000388.1:0-5458 GCA_039178155.1 Cyanobacteria bacterium P01_H01_bin.105 | reverse complement strand
GCAGCTACCACATCTGCTAGATAACGATTGACTGCGGCATTTGGTTCTAATAACTTGGTTTGAGCAAACTGTTCCTCTAGCTCTTCGACTGGCTTGTCGATGAGTTCATCCTCTTCAGCCTTAGCATTAGCTCGAGTAAGAACCGCTTGAATAGACGGGCTAATTACTAAGTTGTCTACAACGCTAAAGCTATCCTCTACGAAGAAGCTGGCTGCTTCACTAGCTAGGAATGCTTCCTGCTTTAGAGCAAATACTACGTCGGCATTTTCAGCCCGTTTGGTAACATAAATACCTAAGCCGCTGGCTACCGCAAGGGGTAGTAGAGTCACCGGAAGCAGTGTCTGCAGCAGCTGTCGACCCAGGGGAAGTCCGCCTGACTTGGTTATGCCGGGAATGCGAGGAAGGCGTCTTTGAGGTGAGCTAGCTCGCTGACGCTGTTGGTTTAAGGAATAGTCTTGCGCAGTCATGGTGGTGTCCTAGTTCGCTATAACAATCAAAGAAAGAAAACTGTATGACTCTAAAGCTGAGCTGACGTAAGAGCTCGGGCCTTGCCAATTGCCTCAGCACTCAAAACAAGAATCTCATCACCATCAACGCTAACCTGACCACTCAGATAAGGATGCAAGTTTGCGTCTACCTCATTAACAGGAGAGATGATATCTTCTTTTGCTAACCGAACCGAACTTCTGATTTTTGGGACAACAAGCCCTAAGTACAACTCTTTGTCGTTGTTGGTAGTCAAGCTTTCTGTGTTAGAAAGTGAATCAGATTCTGTTGATAAAGCACGAACAACGACTACTTCATAGTGTTGAGAAGGCTCTAATGCGATTGGCAGCTCTAACAATTGAGCCAGATTAACAGCCCAGAAAACCTGGTCTTTTGAACTCATCAACCCCAATATCGATGGAGGCATGTTAGGCATAGGGGTGATCAATGGAATTGGAAGTAGAAGGCTTTCTTCAACCCAACTCAACGCTAAAGCGATTGTCAACTCTGGAGTTAGCTGCACTCTCAAAAACTGTTCGCCCTCAACAGATTTGGGAGTAAATACTTCGGGCAGGAGCTGTCGAAGACGCTCTGCGGTTTTTAGCGTTTGAGTAGGGGGTTGGGAAGACGTTTGCATGGGAGAGAGATCGCTGTCTTACATAAATTACAAAACTGCAAATCGTACAGCATCGGCTAGCTGTTCAGCGGTACAAGGCTTGACGACATAGCCAACAACTCCTTGTTTTTTGGCCCAGCTCTGGTCCATTTTGCGACTCTTAGTGGTGCAGGCAATAATGGGGATATTAGCAGTAGCAGGATCTTTTTTGAGTTTTCGACAGAGTTCTAGCCCTGTTACTTCAGGCATGACTAGGTCTGTAACAATTGCATCGGGTCGCTCGGATGCAATCTTTTCAAGGGCTTCTAAGCCGCTTTCGGCAGTTGTTACTACATAGCCGGCCTGTTCGAGATAGTGACTGATCAAGTCCAACTCGGATTTAACATCGTCAATCACTAGTATCTTTTTTGACATGGTTTAAACGCCTTGCGACTAAAATTACAAATCTTCTGCAGAATCCTGCTTTTGCTGCTGTATTAAGAACAGCCCCATAGTCAATTTATGATCATTTTCTAGATTTAAATTAATTATGGCCATTCTCTAAGAAAACCTTATTTAACTCCATCAATATTTAACGTTAGGTGAGTATTGAGTAGTGCCATAAGCTGTGCCCTTGAAAAGGGCTTTTCTAAATAGCCAGCTGCTCCTGAAACCTCTGCCTTTGCTTTATTCAGCGCTCCGGTATTACTGCTAATCATAATGATTGGAACATTCTTGTACATATAGCTGCGCTTTAAAATCGAGCATAGAGAATTTCCACTAATACTTGGCATTGAGATATCCATTAAAACTAAACTAGGCTTTCTCGTACATATTTTAGAAATAGCCTTGATTGGATCCATAATAGTTTTAAGTTCAAAATGTTCTGGATCAAGATAGCTTTCTATCTTCTCTAGCATAGCCTTGCTATCATCAATGCATATGATCAAGTATTTCGACTTAGGAATACTCACACCGTTCTTGGTCGAGATCGCTTCGGTAGAAGTAGAGCCATTTGCATAGGTAATGCGATTATTGGCAGCAGCAGGATCGGAAAATTGATTGGCTACTGTTAAAGCATCTGAGGTTTCGCGGACAGTGACGGAGGCCGGTTCGGTCTGTGCTGCGGCTGTGGGCAGCCAAGGCAGACGGTCAAGTGGAGGCAGCGGCGGCCATAGTTTGATCGCACGGTGCCTGATATATGGATAAAGTAGCTGTGCTAATTTCGTTTCATCCTGTTTGATTGTTTGGGCTAGCTGCCGGATGCTGGCTCCCTGCATTAGTCGTACCAGGGATTCTAACATCTGCTGCGATAGTCCCCCCTTTAATGAGAGTTTGACAAGGTCATCTAAACTTTCGCAATAGGGACGCTGATGAGGGGAACAAATGCGATCGCAAAGGGGTTGCCAAGCCTTCAGTCTCTCAGAGAGATAGTCAATAAAGACATTGACTTCTGTACCCTGGGTCGTTGTGTGCCACAGGTTTTGGGGAAATGGGTACCAAACGACCGTTGCTTTTTCCAATCCCAAGAGGGAGTCAACAGCATCTTCAGCCAATTTAGCGAGTATCCTCTCAGCTTGCTCTACTTCAAGTAAATTGTATTGAACTAGAGAACCGACAATCGTACTTGTCCAGTTGAGAGAGTCTAGGCCAACATCGCTAATTTTGCGCTTGTAAGCTTTTAGTTGAATCAACCGCCAGTAAACGGGAAGTAAAGCTTCATAGCCTAAACTTGATAGTGTTGTCTCTAACACATGGATATACTGCAGCGAATGGGCTGCAAACAGCAACTTGCCATCAGCAATATCCAAACACCATTCAACATCATCGTTGACTATATGTACTCGCCCAGTTGGATGAGATTCAATTGCCTCTCTTAAAAAAGGTATTACCTCAAAATGCTCGTGCATGGTGATCTAAAACAATAAGATTTTCTATAAACCTACTCGCAGAACATCAAGGCTAAATTTTCTAAGAAATACTTCTGACTACAGCTAGCAACTACGGTCTGTAGGCCACTAAATCTACTCTCTTTTAGAGATAGAATTAATGTATTTAGTATGCCTTAAAACATAGCCTGATCAGCAAAAATCAGCACCGCCCACACTAAAAATACAGTTGGCTATAGCGAGTACTTATTGAATTTTCACCTATCGAGATGTTCAAAAAGATTTAAAATATATAGAGGACAGCTATACAGAAAAGCTCCTAAGGCAAAGGGATCACATCCAAAGAATACAAAATTAAACCTTGCTATAAAGAACTAAACACCCTTTTAGAGAGAGGCTTATGCCCCCTAGAGTCTGGATCGATAAGCTTATTGCCCCAGACTAAGAAAGCCGTATACCAATGACAATATAGTTTTACTTCTAAATCTTATTGTAGGCATCCGGAACGATATATCATATATTTTTGAAGTCAAGAGTGTCGGTATTAAAATTAATTTTGGATAAACACTCAGTATTTCAGATACCGACAACGTATAAATATAAAGAGCACAACAATAAAAATAAAGTCCTGCCAATTACTCCTGACATCTATAGGAAGTTGAGAATAACATTGCATAGTAAAGGGTGCTAGCCCCCCTATTAACTAAAAATTGCTATGGTATCACTTTCTAGTCAGTCCCAATATTGGAATAATCTCTCCTGTCAACGGGGAACAAGTAGCGTTATCGCCACACCCTGCAGCATCTGTGGAGGGTTTCATTCTACCCAATATCACTGGGATTTAATGGCAGACATTGAGATGCCTCAAAATCCAACTGACTTGATCGATGACTTAGCAAAGATGCGAATATATCAGCCATCTGCTATTGAGACAGCTGATTCGATTACCCAGGCAGAGCTGCGGACAGCGTTATTTATTAGGATGGTTGGCCAAGGTAAACCAAAACGAGAGCGGCTAGTGAGAGATTTGATCAAATTAGCTGGCGGTCTCGATCAAGCATTTAGCGCGGCGTTTGGTCCCAAAGCTGGCGAGTTTTTTACAGATGCTAAACGTATGAGTCAGGTGACTCGACGCAAGTTTTTACAAAATATTGCCGTGGGAGCCGCCCTCGTGAGTCTCGCAAACTGCCAGTCGGCCTCCGAAATAGCTGAAGAGACTGCAGATAGTCCAGCTGTTGGCGATCTAGAAAAGACTAACCTGAAGGTGGCTTTTCTTCCCATCACCTGTTCAGCACCCATTATTATGTCAAAGCCGTTGGGCTTCTACGAGAAATACGGTCTTGACGTAGAGTTGATTAAATACTTCAGTTGGTCTGTGGTGCGAGATGCGGCCATTGCAGGGGAACTGGATGCTTACCACATGTTGGCCCCTATGCCCATTGCCATGTCTCTGGGTTTAGGTTCAGCCCCCTTTCAAGTTCGGCTAGCCAGTATCGAAAATAACAACGGTCAGGGTATTGCAGTTGCTAAGAAACATCTAGGCAAAATCAATGGACCGGAAGACTTTAGGGGTATGAATATTGGTATTCCCTATGATTATTCCAACCATAATTTGCTGATACGCTACTATCTGGCCACTGGCGGACTAGATCCAGACAAAGATGTTAATCTGTTGATTCTTCCACCACCAGATGCCATCTCAAAACTGGCCTCTGAAAAACTTGACGCTTTTATTCTGCCCGATAATTTTACCCAGCGGGTTGTACAAGATGACATTGGTTTTATTCATCTATTAACTAAGGATCTGTGGAGTGGCCACCCCTGCTGCGCTTTTGTCGCTAGCCAAAATTGGATCAATAGCAATCCCAAGACATTTCGTGCCTTGAACAAGGCTATTATCGATGGAGCTACCTATGCCAATGACCCTGACAATCGTAAAGAGATTGCAGCCGCCATTGCTCCTCAGAAATATCTCAACCAGCCTGTACCCATGTTAGAAGCCGTAATGACTGGAAAGTTCGAAGACGGCCAGGGAAATTCCTTTGATATTCCGGATCGTATTAACTTTGACCCCTATCCCTGGAAGAGCTTTGCCAGCTGGATTACGACTCAGCTCGTGCGTTGGGACTATGTGCCTGCCGATAAACCTACTACAGGTACGGAAGCGTTTTTCTTGACCGACCTGGCAAGAGAACTTGCAGAAGAGCTAGGTGTCGATGCACCGGAGGAACTATCTCGGATTGAAAAGATGCAGTTTGGCGATTTTGACCCGGCTCAGTCAGAGAATTATCTCAAACAGCAGATTGAACAGTTTGGTGTATAGAAGATAAGCATTGTGGATGCCCACAGCTAAATTTGTTGTGGGCCGATGCATTAGAAAAAAGATAATCGGGGATGGGGATAGCTGATCCTAACTCCAATCCTCCTTTTTTGTTCGCTGTGCCTTATACAGCATTTCAGTCTGGTGAATCTTGCGAGTTTTTGCCAT
>JBCDFI010000387.1:0-5469 GCA_039178155.1 Cyanobacteria bacterium P01_H01_bin.105 | reverse complement strand
CCCACCAACCCCTGTTAAGAGTATGAAATAGTCTCCTTAATGGATTCGAGAGAATAGGTCAGGCAAAACAGTTCAGTAGCGTGATACATCTACCAAAATTTACGCAAATAAGCATTTTGAGGATATGAAAAATCGGATTTGGGCATCATTGGTATTGATAAGCCCAGCTGGCAAAATATGGAAAATTCATATTCTCTACAATCTCTATCTCCTTCCAATAAAGTAAATCTCCTGATCGTGGAAGATGACGAGGTTGACCAGGCTAGCTATGTCCGCTACCTAGAGAAGCATAACCCCAATCAATATCATTTTCTTCAAGCAGAAACCATAGAATATGGCTTACACCTACTACAATTACATCAACCTGATATTATTTTAATCGACATTGGCCTGCCTGATGGGAATGGTCTAGAACTCTTACAATTCACCAATAAAAATCTCTCACAGCAGCAAGCAAGAGCAGCAATTGTTCTTACTGGCAGAGGCGATGAGGCTACAGCAGTTAAAGCTATGAAGCTAGGTGCTGCTGATTACTTAGTCAAAGGCGATTTAACCTCTATTGCTCTTTATAAAAGCGTGCAGCAAGCTCACGATCGGATAAATCTAAATCGTCAGCTTGAGACTTTTTTTCATCAAGAGGCGATCGCCGCAAACATTGCTTTGCGAATACGGCAGTCTTTAGATCTAGAAGCTATATTGTCTAATACGGCAAAGGAAATCCGTCAGCATCTAAACGCAGATAGAGTCGCAATTTTTCAGTTTTCTCCGGCCGGAGGCGGCACTATTGTTGCAGAATCTGTTGCATCGTCCTGGAAACCCGCGATAAATTTACACATAGGAAAAAACTGTTTCACAGAGTCTAGATATAATGTCAACGATGCCGAAAAATTTTCTGTAATCAACAACATCTATGCCGCTGATCTTTCAGAGTGTCATCGAGCTCTATTAGAAGAACTTCAGGCACGTTCTAGCTTGACAGGGAAATTAATCATAAACAATACAGAAGAGCAGACGCTATGGGGAGAACTAATTGTCCATCAATGCTCTAGCTTTAGACAATGGAGCGATATAGAAAAACACTTCATCAATCAGCTTTCAACACAGTTATCTATCTCAATTCAGCAAGCTACTTTACATGAAAAAGTTAAAGAGTCCGAGAGAAATCTAAATGACATAAATCGCTCTTTACTCCATGCCACACAAATGAAAGACGCCTTTCTTGCCAGTATGAGTCATGAATTACGGACTCCTCTGACGGCCATTATGGGAATGTCTGAGGCACTGAGAGGCAATACATATGGAAGCCTAAATCGGGGTCAGCAAGGTGCTGTAAAGCTTATTGAAGACAGCAGTGTTCACCTTCTAGAACTCATTGACGACGTTCTAGACATTGCAAAAGTTGAATCTGGTCAGATTGATTTAAATCTAGTGCCCACACAGCTCGCGTCTTTATGTCAATCAAGCGCAGCCTTCGTGAGGCCACAAGCTGAGAGAAAGAATATTCAGCTCACCATAAACCATGGTGTAGAAATGCCTTGTATATTGCTAGATGAACGACGTATTCGTCAGGTACTTATTAACCTACTCGATAATGCAATTAAGTTCACACCTGCTAATGGACATGTAAGTCTGGATGTGACCTTTAAGCAGCACACTTCTACAGTCAATGACACTAAGGTATTGAATTCAGACTGTGTAGAGATTTCTGTAACAGATACGGGGATTGGGATTGCTCCTGAAAATCGCACAAAAATTTTTGAGCCTTTTGTCCAGATTGATAACACGCTGAATCGCCAATTCAATGGCACCGGTTTAGGGCTGGCCATTGTGAAGCATATCGTGGATGCTCACGGTGGCAGTATATCGACTAAAAGTCAGTCGGAAACAGGCAGTTGCTTTACTGTCTGTTTACCCTGCACGGACATACCTGACAGAGCAAATTCAAAGCCTTTCCTATCATCCAACTTGGCATCTGACCAGACAGGCACCAAAATCTCGAATCCCATTCTCTTAGTAGAAAATGACGAAGCAACCATCCTAACAATCTTCGGCTATCTAACCGCCAAAGGGCATTCTGTGCTTGTGGCTAGAGATGGCACAGAGGGGGTCTCGTTAGCTGAGTCTACGCATCCGCATCTAATCTTAATGGATATTGAAATGCCTGACATGAAAGGTTTTGAAGCCATGCGGCGCATTCGTCAGCACGATACCATTGCCCATACCCCCATCATTGCGCTTACAGCATTAGCAATGAAAGGGGACAAAGAGCGTTTTTTAGCTGCGGGGGCGAATGAATATCTCAGCAAACCTATTCGTCTTAAGCATCTCCTTGAAACGATCAATACCTACACGGAAGCGCGTATTGCTTAATAAGTACGCTGTAAATTGGCGGTAGCCGTCCAATACATTACGCTAGCTGAGCAGAGTCGAAGCCAGATTCCACCCCAAAATCCCCTAGTCCCGTTGGGGCGGTAAAACCAACGGGACTAGGGGACAGTTACAGTGGGTTTTGAGCATCGAATACTGTGCGCCGCCCATCAAAACGGACTGGCAGTTTTAGATCGCAGTGGCCCACAACCACTTCATCTATCACTAGGAGCACATGTGGCATGATTCTGAGGTTATCACCCTCTTTGATCACGATAAAGGAAACAAAGTTCCATAGTGCTGAAGCTCAGTCTTAATGAATTCTTTCGAGCACTATCTAAGGAGGTTTCCCATTACAGCTAGTCTCTGTCGAGAGTGATCAAAGAGGGATACAAACACCAGTCATCTAGATTTGCCGAGCATTACGCTTTCAAAGCTGAGCGACGGCAAATCGAAACATCCTTACATAAACCAGTTTGCAAGGAATCACGGCATTTGCATACCACCTGCAACTGCGACAGGCTTGCGTTCCTCTGCTGCCCAGGCATCAGGGTCAAGATTGAGTTCAGCAAAATCATCTGCATTAAAGACAGGCTGTGAAATGCCTGCCTGGATTTGTGAATCAAAATCGCGCATCACTT
This sequence comes from Cyanobacteria bacterium P01_H01_bin.105, assembly GCA_039178155.1. Classification (GTDB taxonomy): domain Bacteria; phylum Cyanobacteriota; class Cyanobacteriia; order Phormidesmidales; family Phormidesmidaceae; genus Leptothoe. The sequence continues at coordinate 2,461 of JBCDFI010000387.1, read as the reverse complement.
TCAGGCCCACCTTAAATAGCATAACCAGCGCAGCTAGATTCACAAGTGCCAACAAGCCCATGGTCACGTCGGCAAACCCAAACACTGTTCCCAAATCCTGGGAAGAGCCCCAAACGACCAGTGCCAGGGTCAAGATGCGGAAACCTCGGAATACAAGCTTGTTTTCTTCGCTGAAGAAGTTGAGGCTGTTCTCCCCGAGGTAATAGTTGTAAATCATGGAGGTGAAAGCAAAAAGCACTAGGGCGATCGTCACAAAAGCACGGCCCCACTCGCCCACATGCTCTGCCATGGCAGCCTGAGTCATGGTGATACCCGCCACATCACTGCCAGGCTCATAAACCGTAGATAGCAAAATGAGTGATGCAGTGCAGGAACATAGGACAATCGTGTCAATAAATACACTGAAAGCCTGTACAATTCCCTGGTTTACCGGGTGCTTGACGTAAGCCACCGCAGCAACATTAGGGGCACTACCTAAACCCGCCTCATTGGAGAATAAACCGCGCTTAACGCCAAAGATAATCGCAGCTCCAATTCCCCCACTAACAGCCTGCTCTAGGCCAAAGGCGCTTCTGAAAATCAGTCCAAATACCCCAGGAATACTGCCGATATTCGTCACAATGACAAACAGGGCCATGAGGAAATAGCCTACTGCCATAATGGGCACAACAAACTCAGCCACATCCGCAATTCGCTTAACACCACCAAAAATCGTGACGCCCAAAATAACGAGCAATGCGACGCCAGTAATCTGAGTCGGTACGTTGAACGTGTCGCTGAGTGATGCCGCAACTGTGTAGGACTGTAGTGCGTTAAATCCAAAACCAAAGGTTACTAGTAGCAACACTGAAAATACAGAAGCTAACCACCGGTTATTCAAGCCACGATTGATGTAGTAGGCTGGGCCACCGCGATAGGTACCGCCAGGTTCAGAATTTTTAAAGACCTGCGCCAACGTACATTCAAAAAAGCTGGTTGACATCCCAATTAGGCCAATCACCCACATCCAAAAGACAGCTCCTGGGCCGCCTAATGTGATGGCAACTGCAACTCCAGCAATGTTGCCAGCACCGACTCGTCCAGCCACGCTGAGAACGAGCGCCTGGAATGAACTGAGATGTCCTTCTTCATGCTGGGTCGCCTGCCCGAAGATGGAAAACATCTGCCCAAAATAACGAAACTGAACGAATCGTGACGCGATCGTAAATAACAGTCCTACTACTACAAGTACAGCAATGAGGACTTTTCCCCATAACAAATCATTTAAGAAATCCAGCACAGTAAATACTCCTGAAACTTAGTCTTGCCACTGCGGCATAAGGAAAAGTTCCTCACTTGAAAGTAGAGTCTGTACCAATTTCTTTTTTTAGATTGTGTTCACAGACACGGTTTAAGACAGGTTATGACAATAGGGAGTTACTTCTTAAAGTTTATGCTCAAAGATAGATAGAACAATTATTAGATAAAGCTTTAGCTAGATGTTACCTATTATCGAAAAAGTGAATTTTATGTAACTAAATATACTTTTTGACTGCTAGAAAAACGTGATGCATGCTTTGCTAAATACAAAATTTAGCAGTCCGACTACTTAATTAATTTTCAGACGGGTGTGCGGATCGAATCACTGGTTGCGATTGCAACCTAATTTCTGTGCCCTTTCCAAGCAGTGTCTCGACGCTTGGGCTAGTTTATGGAGGCGCAGTTAGAAACGCAAGCTATGTGGAATAGGGGTATGCATGGATTTTGCCTCCAAGATCCACCCTGGAGCCTGCACGGCAGCGAGTTCTTCGTTACAATTCATCACATAGTAAGTATATTTATTGCGTCACGCGTTAAGTCCCATGCCGGATACACTCACCAAACTTGCCTATCAAACCTTCCAAGAAGGCAAAAATTACTTTGGACTCGGTCATAAAGCGATCGCGACTCAGCTCCAGCGAGTATTTAGGCCCGCTATCAAAGCTGACTTGAAGGAATTGACACCTGAATTTGTGGCCGACTTAGCGAAACGCCGCAATGAGCTAATCGAGCTTGATTGGCAAGAAGCCGAAGCTGGGCTGTATCCCAAGAGCCTGCTGTTTGATAATCCCTGGGCAGACTTTTTGCAGTACTACCCCGCTGTCTGGATGGATTTACCGAGTATTTGGGAGCGGGTTGAGCAAAAGGAAACCCAGATTTTTGATGAGGACGTCGATACCTCTTTTCTGCCTCAGTATTATGTCCAAAACTTCCATCACCAAACGAATGGCTATCTGAGCGATCTATCCGCAAACCTTTATGACACTCAGGTTGAGCTGCTGTTTGGTGGTACAGCGGATGCCATGCGTCGTCGGATTTTAGCGCCGCTCCAGCAGGCTTTGGCGGCACTCCCTGTGACCAGCAGCACTCCAGGTACAGGCACAGTTACTACGGCAGAACGGACACGGGTCTTAGACTTGGCCTGCGGCACTGGCCGGACGCT
>JBCDFI010000386.1:0-5495 GCA_039178155.1 Cyanobacteria bacterium P01_H01_bin.105 | reverse complement strand
GCAGCGGCCTTTGCCGAAATTTTAGAAGCGGGAACTCGTAACCATCTGCGCTGGCCTGCCAACATCGGTCTGTTTACCAAATCCTTGGCAAATTTAGAGGGCGTCGCCCGTCAGTTTAATCCTCAAATTAATCTCATTGATGAGATTCGTCCGCTGATGGCGGACCTGTTTCGTCAGCAGCTAGTAGGAGACGATCCGCTCCAGACGCTATTACGCACAGGGTTAGAGTTTCGCAACCTGTCTCTCGCAGCACCGCGTCAGTTTGGATTTCTCTTGGATCGTTTGAGTGAGGAAACCCTAACCTGGAATGTAAACATCAAAGACCTGACCAATGTACAGCTGAGTATCGAGCAAGCGGCTAATCGTCGATCGTTTAGTACGGTGGTCGCAGCTCTGATTATTGGAGCTGCCATTATCTCTAGTAATCAAACCAATATTCAATTGCAGTGGCTCAGCACCAGTCTATTTGCTGCTGCTACCCTGCTGGGCATCTGGTTGATTATCAGCATTCTGCGCTCAGGCCGCTGGCGTTAATAGAAAGGATAATTTTTTATCACAATCAAGGTAGCCTGAGGCTACAGTGTTTATACGTAGGGCATTTGCATGGGGATCAAAAGGCTAGTTTTTTGCTGTTATACCAGAGATTTATTGGCATTTGTATTGGCGTGACCTTTTCTTTAGCCATATTCTAGGTTTGGGCATAGATAGAGATAGAACCACCCCCAATCGTTATTCTTTATTAGCTAGTTACTTTTCAGATTGTTTTTTACACCACACACGCGTGACCGTTCTCATTTTTGATTTTGACGGTACGATCGCTGACACATTGGAGACGATCGTTACTATTACTAACCGCTTAGCGAGTGACTATGGCTATCCACAGACCACTCCAGAGCGTTTGAAGTATTTACGTGCGCTAAGCACCGCTGAGCTATTAGCTCAGTCCCACGTACCTTTATTTCAAGTACCGTTTCTGATGCGACGGGTACGGCGTGAGTTGCGACACGATATTGACTCGATTCAAACCTTTCAGCGTTTGGGGGATGTTTTACGGGCGCTTGCAGCCGATGGACACAGCATTATGATTGCCAGTTCCAACGCACCTTCGACAATTTGTCCGTTTTTAGAACGTCATTGCCTGCGCCAGGTGTTTAGTCAGGTTTATGGCAATATTGGTCTTTTAGGTAAGGCTCGCAGTCTCCGACGGATCATGCGCCGCCATCGGCTGTTACCCGAAGAGATTCTTTATGTTGGCGATGAAACCCGTGACATAGAAGCTGCTCACTGTCAGGGGCTAGCCATGGCTGCTGTAAGTTGGGGATTTAGCGATCGCAACGCCCTTGAAGCTCAAGACCCCACTTTTTTAGTAGATACTCCAGAAGACCTATACCGAGCTGTGGGTGAATTTCACAGAAGTCAGCGACAGCGACGGTCGTTCATTATGAGTTCCAAGCCGGGTGAGAGAGCAGAAACTCCATCATACGTACCCCACGCAGCTGATTAGAGAGAGGTAAGTGCCCAACGGGAGCTGATAAATCCCAAACAAATTCACCCGGATAGCGAGTCCAAATATTGCCTGACTTCCAGGCTAGCTTTTCCCAGAGCCGATTCCAGTCTCGATTGAGACCAAGCCATAGCTCTCGTTGTTTTGAAAACCCAAAGCGGTCTTCTGAATATACGCGCCATAGCTGGTCAATGGTGCGTAGATCGCTAACAGGAAAACTATCTACCTCAGTAAAATACACCCACTTACGCTGAACCGCTGCCGGACCTGCAAGTTCACAGAGCTTTTGCAGCGTTAGGCGATCTGCTTCTTCAAACTCTTGGGCAATTAGCAACGTCTGTAATGTTTGGTAGTCAACACCCTGGTCAGAATTGAGCATAACCACACCATTGGGAAATGCCTCTGCCAAAAAGGTTTGAGCTACAACTGAATCACTCTTGCTAAGTAACTGATATGTCTTACCAACAGCGATCGATGGATCGTCAGTGTCCTTGAGAAAGTTAATTAAAGCTAGAATACCGGCCTCACCAGCACTGGCTAATTCTGTAGCGGCACTTAGCTGGCGTTTTAAGTTATTTGAGAGGAGCTGTTCGGTAAGCTTAGCCGTCTTATCCGTATCTGGAGGAAGAGCTGCTGGGGAATCAGCGGATGCGTTAGTCATGTTAGGCAGTTACAACACCAGCTTTTGGCATTGCTTTAAGCATTATTTATTAATCAGCTATTGATCAGCCAGCCCTCAGGCTACCTTACAATGTCTGGGCAATACAAGGACAAGGTGAGCTAATTGTGGCCCCTTATTTAGATGCATCAGAGGCTGGTCGATAGCCATTCTCAAAAGCATAGCGTATTAACTGAGAGCGATTTTCTAAGGATAATTTACTGAGAATATTGCTCAGATGAGTTTGAACTGTCCTGGGACTGATAAACAGATGTTCGCCAATTTGCTTATTGGTGAATCCCTGAATGACTTCCCAAAACACTTTTTCCTCAGCAGGTGTTAAAGGTAAGGGCTCTGGCGGTGGCGGTTGAGCCGACTCTGGAGCGGGCATTTGCTGAACCAGACGAATAATTTCTGCATGCATACGCCGAGAACGTTCCAGCTGCGCATCGATTTTGGCGATTAGCTCCTTAGGATGAAACGGTTTGACAATATAGTCATCAGCACCTTTAGAATGTCCCTGAATTCGATCGTCCAGTTCACCACGACCCGATAGAAAAATAAAAGGTACCAACTGGCCTGAACGAATTTCCCTCAGTTTAGTGCAGAACTCATAACCATCCATCTCAGGCATCATCACATCTGAGACCACCAAATCGGGTTGGTCTTGTTCAAATAAGGCCAGCCCTTCAGTGCCAGAGGATGCGTGGCTAACCTGAAATCCTCGCTCTCGGAGATAGCGGGTCAATGCAGACCGTAGGGTAATGTCGTCATCAACAATAAGGATTTTTTTCATCCTGATGTCATCTGCCTCAGAGTACTTGCTAAATTCTTGAACGGGACTCCCATGGGCATGTATAGCACAAATCTATTTTATCAATCCTATCGCTACTCAACCCGGCTTTAGCTGTCCTAAATAACAGACGCAATCCTTTTTTTGCAAGGTTTTGCCAGATGTTGGATCTCAACGCAAACGTTAGTTGTGTGGTCAAGCTCCATAGATTCACTGTTCCATTATGGATAATACATAGTGCCCAACTCATTTCGCTGGGTGTGCCCTCATTTGTGAGCTGTCGTTAATATCAAGATTAAGTTTCTCTAAGTATGGAATAAAGCCTTCATTTCCTAGTCTAGATATTGGGGTGGTTTCTAGATTGGATACCATTTCAATCCAACCAATTGTTCCGTTATTCTTGGTTGCCTGGTACAGTGTCGACACCAATGCGAAACTTGGGTATAAAGCAAGGGTATGGCTTCGTTAGGATGACATTTCGACAGAGCAACAGACGGGTAGCATACCGATGTCATGGTCGAAGCATACATAAGAGGGAGCAACATGGGTGAGTCGGATAGCCAGGGCAGGCATGATCCACTATTGCAATCACTGGATGATGACTTTCAAGCATTGCAACGGCATTTTGCTGATCAGTTAGCTAAAGATATTGAATATCTACAGACAGAAAAGCAACGCTTGCTCAGTGAACTTGAGGCGCTGCGTGTAGAGTATGACCAGCTTTATCTTGACCATCAGTCCCTCAAAAATGACGCGGATGCCACGCTGTCTAAGCGAGAGCTGGCTCAGCAAAATGTCTGGGCAAAGCGATTGGCCCGAGTGCTTGCTCAAAACCTACGCGACGATCTCCACGCCTATGTGACAAATTCGGTAGAGTTGCCCTCACCGACTCAAGACTGGTTGCATTCCCTAGATGACACCCTCAATCGCAGCGTCAAGGCACTACAGCAAGATCTCAGTAGCTATCAAAGCGCTATTGCTCAGCAGCTGACTCGCATGCAAACTATGGAGCAGCAAGGGGAGGTGATCTTAGCGAATCTGGTAGAGCATCTGAGTGACCAGCTGGGTGCTCAACAACTCGGTGAGACTCCAACTGGTAATGCCTTGCCAAGTGCTTTGGATAATCGCCCTCTCAGAGATGGCAGCACCGTGGAAAACAGTCACAGCCGCACTTACGTGGAGCGGCCACGTCCCGATCAGGTATCTGGGTCTACCCGTCGAGTGATGCCACCCTACGGAGGCCAAACAGTTAGTCCGTCGCCAGTATTAGTGAGTGAACCCAAGCGGGATAGCGCTGATTGGTCAGCTCGTACCGTAAAAAAAGGGATGGTGCTTTGCGGCATCGCCATCCTCGGTTTTAGTGTGGTGACAGTTTTGGTAGGAGGTTTGAGCCTAGGCGGTAATCTATTTGGAGCGGTGTTGAACGGTCTTGATAGCTTTAGCTTTTTTAATGCCAACACCCTACTATGGCTGCAGCTCGTGGTACTGATACCGGCTTTAGCTATCATGGCTCCCCAACTGTATCGTTCGGTATGGCGTGATGTGGGGCAATCGCTACGCTCGACATCGCGACTTTTTGCCCTGATTGGCGGTGGGGTATTTTACTTTTTTGCTCAGGTCTTGTTATTTCAAGCAGCGGGTACCCTTGGTCCCGCTATCGCTGCTCCCCTGTTGTTTGCTTATCCATTACTAGCTGTACCTTTGCTGTGGTGGCTCAATGATGACCGGCCTAACCTACTGAGGGGAGTCGTCATGTTAGCAATTGCCATGGGTGTGGTGTTAATTCTGCGCCCTATAGCGCTGGCCAGCGCTGGTGCTGCCCTGTTGTCGGCAGTTGCCTTTTCGTTATACGTGGTGACGAATAGCCTAAACAATCGTCAAAGCCACCCCATTTCAGCAGGGCTGATTCAGCATTGCATAATGGCTATTCTCAGCAGCGCTATTCTGTTGATTCGCCCCCTAATGGTGACCCAAGATCTCACAAGTCAGTTTGTTTTGGGAGGGCTGAGTCTAGGTCTTTTAGCAGGCATTAGTTACTTTTTCCATTACACGGGCCTAAGACTAGTGGGGGGGCTACGCACCGCCTTAGTCGCTGCCGCTACACCGGTTGTAACTGCTCTACTCGCTGTGTTCGTATTGACCAATCAGCCTGCCTTGCAAATGATTCAATGGCCTGGAATCATTCTCATTACCTTGGGCGGCATGACGCTAGCGCTGGATCGACTGGGTCGTCAGTAGCCGACCAGCCTAGAGTGCAATGAACTAACAAAGAACGGAGAGAGAGGGATTCGAACCCTCGAATGAGTCACCCCATTACAGCATTTCCAGTGCTGCGCCTTCGACCACTCGGCCATCTCTCCAGGGATATGTCTGCTAGAGAAGTAAACTCTCATAGCCAGAATATACTATCAGAAAGTGGTGCGTATTTCATGGGACCATTGCAGGACGCCGCTGCTTTTATTTTGGTCCTATGCCCCAAACTCACACTATTCGTATTTATGATCGTCAAAGAAATCGCCACTATACAGCTCAGGTGCCTG
>JBCDFI010000385.1:0-5497 GCA_039178155.1 Cyanobacteria bacterium P01_H01_bin.105 | reverse complement strand
ATCAGCCTGCCTTCTAACAGTGGGGGGAAACGATAGACCTGGGTTGGTGGCATAGGATAGGAGGTGGGGGAGCAGCTAGTTTAGTGTAAGCAATTGTCTGCTGGCTAGATTCTGTATGGATTAGTGATTTGTCGGTGATTGGGGGCGATTTGGGAGTAATTTGGGCTGTGGTTATCGGTTTGTGATTGGCTCCACAACGCGCCATAGTTGAATATTCAGTGTTGAGGATCCAGTGACCAAACGTTCTTTAGCTGGCATTGCCGGTATTGTTGCGATCGCAACCCTAATCAGTAAAGTCTTTGGCCTCGTGCGCACCCAGGCGATTGCTGCCACCTTTGCTGTCGGCCCAGTCGCCGATGCCTACGGTCTGGCCTATGCCATCCCTGGTTTTTTACTCGTGCTGCTAGGGGGCATTAATGGGCCTTTCCACAGTGCCATTGTCCGGGGGGTGGCCAATCGTAAGAAAGACGAGATTGCCCCCCTGGTAGAAACTATTACCACATTGGTGGGGATAGGTCTGCTGGTTGTCACCTTGGCCATTGTTATCTTTGCGCCATCGATTATTGGGGTCTTGGGCAATCGGCTGAGCGAAAATACAGAAGCCGGGGCGATTACCCGTGATATCGCCATTTTGCAGCTGCGGATCATGGCTCCCATGGCAATGTTTGCCGGACTGATCGGCATTGGTTTTGGCACGCTGAATGCCGCCGATCACTACTGGTTGCCCTCCATTAGCCCGCTATTTTCTAGCAGCGCCGTGATTGTGTCCTTAGGTGTTGTGTTTTTTACCTTGGGAGACAGAATTGCTGAGCCTCGTTACGCCCTGGTGGGCGGTGCTGCTTTGGCCATTGGTACTCTGGCCGGTGCCGTTTTACAGTGGTTGGTACAGGTGCCGGTGCTGTGGCGACAGGGCTTGGGACGACTGCGACTTAGATTTAATACCCAAGATCCGGCGGTTAAAGACGTTCTCAATGTATTGGGTCCGGCCACCTTTTCATCGGGCATGATGCAGATCAACGTGCAGGTGGATTTATTTTTTGCCGCTGCCATCCCCGGTACCATTGCCGCTTTAGATTACGCCAATCTGTTAGTACAAACTCCCCTGGGTATTATTTCCAATGTAATTTTGGTGCCCTTTTTACCCATTTTTGCGCGCTTAGCGGACCCCATCCATTGGGATGAGCTAAAACAGCGGATTCGCCAAGGACTGCTATTAACAGCGTTAACTATGCTGCCCTTGAGCGCGATCTTTGTCACCTTGGCCCTACCGATGGTGCGGGTCGTGTATGAGCGGGGTGCCTTTAACAAGGATGCATCGCAATTAGTGACGTCGGTGTTGATTGCTTATGGTGTTGGCATGTTTGTCTACCTAGGGCGCGATGTTTTGGTGCGCGTATTCTATGCGTTGGGTGATGGCGATACACCCTTTCGCATTAGTTTGTTTAATATTGGTCTCAATGCCCTGCTGGACTTTGTGTTAATTAGTCGATATGGTGCTCCCGGTCTGGTGTTGGCCACCGTAGGTGTCAACCTGGTTTCCATGGTGGCTTTGCTAGTGTTGCTATCGCGCAAAATAAATGGCTTACCCTGGCTAGATTGGGCAAAACCGCTAGTATTGCTGGTCTTGAGCAGCGGGCTATCTGGCGTAGCGGCTTGGGCCAGCCGCTTAGGTCTAGAAACCTGGCTAGGTAACGACGGTTTTTTGATAAATCTGATTGTTTTATGTGTGTCCGGAGCCGTGAGCCTTGGGATATTTGCGGCAGCCGTGCTTATTTTGGGTATCCCTGAAGCAACAATGTTGATCGATCGGCTAAAGGCGAAGTTTTTTAGACGCTAACCCTCTTTTGTTGCTAACAGTTTGGGCAGTTTCTCAGTTCTTGAATTTTGCTGGAGTCTTTTAATACCAGGGTACGGCCTCTCACCGTATAAGCTTCACCTACGTAGCCTGTGCGGTCATAAAGGATTTGATGAATATGCTGGTCTAACTTGACCGGATCTTGGATGCGATCGCGATAGTACTCTTTGATGTCGTACTCAATACCCAGATCTCCCATCAGGCCGTGCAAGTCGGTCTCATCTCCACCCAATAGCGCTGAGCGGGCCGCTGGACTCTGCCAGACTTTCATCAGTACTGCATAGGGGACCCCGCCTAGGGTAATTCTTCCAGTGGTAAACAGTACGACCCAGATAACCACACCCATGATGATACCTGCGGCTCCCCCAATTAGCGCTTTGCCCATAGTTTGGTTATACTTTTGACGCGCTTGGACAGACCGTAGTGAATACATGGCGAAAAGCTAAAGATAGTTTAGTCAATCAGCGTTAACAACAGAATTTGATGTCCACAGATTTAAAATCATTCGAAGATCTAATATCCGGAACATTTATAAAAATTCTCAACTGTGTAATAGCATTGCGTAACAGCTTTGGGAGATCAGCTTCTTGCTGACTATTACCTAACCACTACGCGGTCGGCACCTTATACCCGGTACGGTCTAGAGAATTGGGTGAATGCGCTGATGTTGTTCTGTAGTAAAGACGCAAGATGTTAGGAACAAACGAAAAATTATTCTTAAGCTAGCGAACGATCAGAGAGAACACGCAGACGCTGCGACGAATTTCATTAAACCTTTACCAATGAGATTTATTTTTATTGACTGTGAAGAGGTCCTTCTATATCAGGAACTTCGCCCTACTGCGCTTCGTTTCCTATAAACACGAATACTGTGGCCTCAGTTCACAAATCTCATTGCGCATTCCTAAAAAGATTAGGCTAAATGCAATTAGGTACAGCACATCCTATGCTTTCTAATCCATGATGCATTCTCAACTAGTTTCTATTCCCAAATTAGACCCTGGCGATCGTGAGGCTATGTATCGTCTGTTGGAATACCATTTTAGGGGGGTGACGCCGAGTAAATTTGCTATTGATCTAACCAGTAAAAATTGGGTTTTATTGATCAAAGACCAAACAGATCGATTACAAGGATTTTCCACCCTGCGGCTTTACGATGCCACCGTCAATGAAGAAATTATCAGTGTTGTTTACTCGGGTGACACGATTGTTGACCCTGCGGCTTGGAGCAGTGCTACCCTACCTCGAGCCTGGATTCAGTCGATTAACCAGCTTCGCCATCCCGACAAACGCCTTTTTTGGTTGTTGATATCCTCAGGTTTTCGCACTTATCGGTTACTGCCAACTTTCTGGCAAACGTTTTATCCTAGGCATGATCAGCCCACACCAGAGTTGGTGCAACAATTAATGGATTATCTGGCACAACAACAATTTGGGAGCACCTATGATCAAAAATCTGGGATTGTACGTTTTGCTCAGCCTCAGAAGCTTTCGCCTATTTTAGGAACAGTGCCACCAGAGCGGCGCTCAGATCCCCACATTCGCTTTTTTGAGCAAGCGAATCCTGAGCACAGTAACGGAGATGAGCTGGTGTGCTTAACGGAAATCTGTGTCGAGAACCTCACAGCCGCTGGTCGACGGATGTGGTTTAGCCGTAGTCAAACCTTAGTGGCTTAAATGATATCGCCACATGGACAGCCAGAAAAACGGCCAGAAAAGCCCGGTCTTTAATCGAGCTGACCGATTTATTGAAGGTTGGTATTGGGCCATGCCTAGTCGCGATTTGAAACCCGGACAGGCAAAATCACTCAATCTGCTAGGACGAGAACTTGTTCTTTATCGCACGCGATCGCAGCAGGTTATCGCCCTAGATGGATACTGTCCCCATATGGGAGCTGCCTTAGCCCAGGGCAACGTTGACGGTGAGACTATTCGCTGCCCGCTGCATCATTGGCAGTTTAACCATAGGGGGCAGTGTATAAAAATTCCTGCCTGTGGACAACACCAGGAGGTCTTGGCTGACGCAAAAATTCACCCATGGCCTACAGCTGAACACTACGGCATGATCTGGATTTGGACAGGAGACATCCCCAACCATCCTCCTCCCTATGTGCCTGAGTTAGCAGGCATAGACTGCGATGCCGCTTTAAGCTATCGCTTTGAGAGAAACTGTCACCCCAATGTGTTGATGATCAATGCTATTGATGCACACCACTTTAACTCAGTCCATAATCTACCCTTAGAGGTGCAGTTTAAATCGGAATCTCTCAACGAGAATGCTCTCTGTGTTAACAACATGACCCGTGGCGGTAACGCATCAAAGTTTGTAAAACTGATCCGTCCGCTCTACCAAAATGAAGTGACCTATAAGATGTGCTACTGGTATGGCAGCACTGGCACGGTGACCGTGGGGCCAGACTTTTTTCACTTTCACATTATGTTTGCACTACGACCCATAGCAGAGGGCAAAACAGAAGGTTGGACCGTACTGGTCACGCCAAAACGCTTTGCTGGAAAACTGATAAATCCAGCTGTTCTCTGGATAACCCAACAGGTAGCTGCCTACTTTGCTACGGGTGATATTCAAGTGTTTCAGGGAATTCGATTTAATTTTAAAACTCCTTTAAAGGCAGACCAAGCTATCGTACAGTTTGCTCACCATGTAAACCGGCAAAAAGCCTTGAACTGGGGCGATTGGAATAGTGTGACATGACAGAATCTAACAACATGAGAGTATCTGGTTTTGACCTGCCAACGCTCGCAGCAGACAACAAATTAAATCGCATTCTAACCTCTACTCTGCGAGAACGGAGTATTAAGGATTTATCCACCTTGAGTAATAGACCTAACTACTGGCAGGCAGAGTATTTTGATTTAGATCGGGTGTCTATTTTTCAAGATGCAACTATACGAGAACAGCAACAAATTCTACAACAGCTTAATCAGTCACTATTGCAAGAGTCTTTATATATTGAGCAGGCAGGGGTGGGCTATATGGCCAAAATGGTACTCATGGCCGAAAGTACCGAAGAACGTATGCTCTACAGTTTATTCGCTGCAGATGAAACGACTCATTTGGCCCAGCTACAGCCCTATGTTTCATCGAGTCATATCTCCTCAGATATAGTGTCCTCTAAGCTAGACGATCCTTTTTTACAATTGCTGTCTGAAATTGTAGAAAGTTCTGATAAAAACGCACTTCTATTTGTTTTGCAGGTGGTGTTAGAAGGGTGGGGGCTGACTCACTATCGCAGCTTGGCCAAGAACTGTATTCATAGACCACTGAGAGATTTGTTTCAGAGTTTTCTACAGGCGGAGTCGCGGCACCACGGTGCTGGGGTGATCTTGTTTAACCAAGCTAATGTATCGCCTGATAGTCAAAACGCTATAGTGGAATGCTTGGCGATGTTTTTGCAAATGGTAAGAGTCGGACCGCAGCGGGTAGTAGGTGCGATCGCAACCGCCAAAGGCCATCTCTCTCGTTCCCAGCGTATTCAAATTCTTCAACAGTTAGATACTGCTGCCCACAGTCATGGGCGGCTAGGGCTTCTGAGATCACTCATGGCGAGCACGAGTCATCAAATCGTTAGTCAGCTAGAAGAGAAAGGTTTGTTTACGCCCCTAAGAGCGGAGGAGGCTGCT
>JBCDFI010000384.1:0-5501 GCA_039178155.1 Cyanobacteria bacterium P01_H01_bin.105 | reverse complement strand
GCCACATCAGCCGGATCCAGAGGAGGGGGAGTCGCTGGCAATGTGGGTACCTGACGTAGAAGTCCCACCAGAGTGGCAAAGTGCTCAGTCAATGCCGCAAAGTTATCGCGATCGAGGGTCAAGGGATCGCTTCCCCCCATGACACCGATATTGACAGCACTGATAATATCTTGCACAGTCGTATCGGCAGTGCGGGTGGCCGATACCAGGGCATTAATGGCATCGGCATTGGGACCGCTTACCAGCGTGAGCAAAGCCGCCGGGGGAATGGGCACGGCACCATCGACAAAGTTAAGCTGGCGAAAATGCACATCGGGACGATAAATGGTTTGCAGCCAGGGATAGTAGGCGGCACCATATTTGAGGCTGCTGGTACCGATGGAGTCGCGAAAGCGGCTAATGGGATCAACACTCACTGAAGCCGCCAGGTTACCCTGGTGCAGATCCATCAGAACAAAGCGATCCTGAAGGGTTTCGCACTGAGCCAGAGCCGCACTTTGTAACGAACCGAGATTGGTTGGGATCACATTGGGCGCATCTAGCAGCGCCCCGTCGGGGAAGACCAGGAGCGTAGGTTCATCCACCTGTTCTAGACGGGATAACCCTCCTAACAAACCTGTGGGGGGGCTAGTAGAACCCGGTGCCGGTGCATCGCTGTAGGAACCCACGGAAACTATGTAGCAAGTGCCGCCACCGTTGGCATAAAAGTGGCGCAGACAGCCATAGAGGTAAAATCTCTCGGCGGGCGTTACCCCGCCAATCAGGTTATTGTTTATATCCAACTCAACCTGATAAGTGGCCGGACGATGGTCGCCGCCAAAATAGGTTTTAAAATCTAATAGAGATTCAATCCGGGTCGGCTGCAGGGTGAGGCTGCTGCCATCCGTTGCGATCGCTTTTTCGGTATAGCCCACAAAGGCTGGAATTGCAGTTTCCACCGGTACTACAGAGGGCGGAAATGTATTGATCTCTTTTACGAAAACACCAGGGGTTTTATAAATCATGACGGTGGGGATCTCCCAGGGATGGGGCGAATAAATGGATGCAATCAGTTAATTTAGAAGCGCCATTAGGCCTCCTGCATTTTGTGAGAGAACTTCAAGATGATGAATTCTGCGGGGCGGACAACGGCCATGCCAATTTCCACATTCATGCGGCCTTCGAGAATGTCCTGGGCCGTCATCGTGATCCCCAAACCCACCCGCACATAGAAAGCGTCTTCAGGTTTAGCCCCCGCCAGTGCCCCCGCCCGCCACTGGAGAATTAAAAAGTTCTCAATCATCGCCTTCACCTTGATCCAGGTATTGGCATCGTTGGGTTCAAAGACAAAGGCCTCGGTCGCTTTCTTAATTGACTCTTCTGCCATATTGAAGAAGCGTCGCACCGAGACATAGCGCCATTCGTTGTCGTTGCCTGCTAGGGTGCGTGCCCCCCACACTAAATGACCTTTGCCCGTGAAGAAACGTAGCGCGTTCACAGATTTACCTGTGGTATGTACATTGAGATCGTCATTTAGACTGTTGTTGATATTGACCGTGAACGATCTCACCCCAGCAAGACTCTCATTGGCTGGAGATTTCCACACACCACGAGTGCGATCAACCGTGGCATAAACACCCGCTACCGCCGCCCCTGGAGGTAAGGTCACTGTATAGCGATCCAACTCTTTGCGCACGGCTGCATATAGGGTGGTGTTTACGGTAGTCTCGTCATTGGTATTAGCCTGTAGCTCTGTCAGGCTAGCCCCATCATGGGGGCTGGGGCTAGTCAGGCTACCATCAGCATTGCGGACAGCGGCTTGAGAAATATCAATGGTGTCTTCATCCCAGGCCCACGGCAGGGTAGTACGAATGTAAGGATGGTAGACAGCGCCGTATCGTAGGTTGCGAGTACCCATACCATTGCGAAACGCCTCAATGCCTTCAGGGCCTGGGCGATCACCATCCCATAGCTCACAGATGAGGAAGCGATCGCCTAGGGTTGCACACTGATTCAGGGTTTGTACCAATACCCCGTGATAGCTGGCACGGGTGGCGGCTACTTCATCAGTATTGGTCAGATCTGCCGTCATGCTGCTCAGGTCTGGCAATACAATCAGGGTGGGTTCATCTTCTTTTGCCAGGGCTGCTAAACCCGCAGTATGGGCATCAGCAATGGCAGAGGTGCCGCCGCTGGCATCATAATCCCCAATACTGATGAGATAGCATTTACCCCCACCGTTGTCGTAAAAGTGACGCAGGGCATAGGCCAACCGAAACCGAGACAGAACTCCCTGATTTGGATCGCTAACGCCTCCCAGCACATTGCCATCGGCATCCACTTCCACTACAAAGTTCCCAAGGGGAGGCGCGGCGCCAAAAATTTGTTCAAATTCTAGAAAAGAGTCGATCGCCACCGGGCGATTGATCAGATTTTCTCCCTGGTAGTTGGTCATCTGCGTGTAGCCAATAAAGGCTGGAATTGCAGTTTCCACCGGGACCACGGAGGGCGGGAATTTGGCAATCTCTTGAATATAAACACCGGGGGTTTTATAGCTAGAAACCATTGCAGTTCTCAGGTAGAGGGACTCGGCAATTCAACGGGTAGATTTGACAGATAGATATCGGAATACCACTGGGCATTTTGCCGTTGGATACGGCGGATATCCGGTTCGGGAAGCAATACTTCTTCACTGGCCTCAGAGGTATCAGTATCGTCGGCCTGTAGCCGAATACCAGGGCCATAGCGGGTCAAGGGACGCGGCTCAGCCGTCACTAAGACTTGTTGATTTTCAGGTACTTCGGGGGCTACATCGGCCCCAGTGCCGACCGCTTGGTCAGCGGGAAAGCGATAACGCCAGCGGCTGGCCCGATTCAAAAAGCGCAGACGATAGCGGGGCGATCGCAAATTGTTGCTACCGTCTAGCAAAGCAAAATCACCACTACCCAGACTAATGTTGATCACTCCAAACCAGCGATCGCGCACTGCTGTTGCATCTAGGTAAAACTCAAACCCTAATGTCGGCTGAGGTATCAGCGCCGCATCCAGCAACTCCAGGCGATAGCGTCCCGACTGCAGCGTTGACAGCGTTACCTGCACGGTCTCCAGGGGACCGTTGGTAGATTCAAAGGTGCGCTCCCAAGCCACTGTTGTTGCCCCACTTATGATACGTACAGTTGCCTGGGTGAGCGCCACATCACTGAGATCAAGATTGAACAGTATCGGTCGAACTGCCAAACTGTCAGCGCTTGTGACGTATTGGTTGGCAACTATAGCAAATGGCTCCCATAGGGCTGCATTATTTAAATCACTCCCTGCCGTTACTGCTTGCAAAGCGCGGTAAAGCTGGTTGTTGGCCAACACAATTGCACCCTCAAGGTAGGTCAGACTGGCGTCAAAAGTATCCGCAGGAATCAACTCCCAGTGATTGCTGATGGGAATATCCGATGGAACGGTCGGTCCCGTATCCTGGCGAGCACGAAACAGATTGATAGATCCTTCAGCAGCAGGTTCGCTGTACAGTTCATCGGCCAAGTAAGCACGACTAGAATCAAATGGCGATACTGGACGTGACAAAAATCGCTCTCCTGCGATCTCGTTCCCCGACTCATTGCTCAACCAGTAAAAGGGAAGAGCTTCATCACTCAGAGCCGTATAATTAAAGAAGTACGGATCAACAACCTGAAGCGCAAACGTTAACTCAAAATCGTTAGCCAGGGGTATTAAGGGTTGCGCATTTGAGCTGGCAGGATCTAACTTAACGGCTACTAAAAACCCTGTCTGCGTCGGACGAAACAAGAGCTGTTGTCCAGCCAAGGTACGTATTGTTATGGCAGTGGGTTGAATCTTTAGAAAGCGATTGCTTGCATACTGCCCCATTACTTGAGCTTGCTGCAACGAAGACAATGCTTCATGGATAATACCACCACGATTAAGACTATAATCGTGCCAGATATCGACCTCAAATAAAACTGCATATCGAGTCATCGACTGGTATCTCGCTCCATAACGTCGATTTCGCGAATCAGCCCACCACCGTCTAGCAAGCGCTGATCTCTAAGGGTAATCAAGCGACCCCGATAGAGCGCAAACGGCAGTTGTTTTCCTCCCAATACACCCCATAGGTGGTTAACCTCTTCCAGACTGAGGGAAAGCAATTCCATCGTCAGTGAAA
Source organism: Cyanobacteria bacterium P01_H01_bin.105 (assembly GCA_039178155.1). Classification (GTDB taxonomy): domain Bacteria; phylum Cyanobacteriota; class Cyanobacteriia; order Phormidesmidales; family Phormidesmidaceae; genus Leptothoe. The sequence continues at coordinate 1,348 of JBCDFI010000384.1, read as the reverse complement.
AATCTAATAATTCTGGCAGGCCCGCCCCTGGCGAATTGCTAGGGGTGAATTTATTCTTGCCTTGAAAGAACGTCATAATCTGGCTCAATCGCTTTAATGCCGTTTCATAGTTGCGATAATTAGCTGTCCATAATACAAATAAATTGACATGCAGTGGAGGATTGAAATAGCCCACACTGCCGTTCGATTGCAAGGCTGATGTTCGACCATTTTTGAGAGTAGCTTCTTCCTCAAGATTCACCAGGCTCAAAACCACATGATTGTCTAGCTCGGTAGCAACTTCGGATATATCCAACTGGGCAATATTGCCTATAACAACGGCATCAGCAGCTCCCAACGGATCTCCATCTTGTTGATGCAAATACTGGTTAATTTGATTTAAAAGAAGAGAAATGGATTCATAAATCATAAACATCCACTACTAGTTTTAAAATATTTCTACCTATTAGTCGATATCAAATCTCAGAGAAATGAATTCACCAAAATAAACCTCCAAATCAATGTAGACAAGAATTTAACCACTGAACTACAGGGAGAATAAAATTTGCCAGAGAAATAACAATCTAAGGACTCTGGAAAGAGATAAGAGAAATCGAAAATATTTTCGACTATTTGGTCAAACAGTCGAAAATCGTTGTTCAAGCGAATAAAAACACCCTAATTACCTAAAGACAGAGAACACTCAGCTTATTTCTAATCTTAAGTTTTCGGAACTAACTTTTACTGAAGGTAATCGTCCAATAGCATTTAACAATCTCAATCTCTACGATAAAACCAATTCACCTTAATCAGCAGTTTATTGACATTTTTGTTAATAATTTTGTTAATAATTAACAAAATCAAGGTTCTCTCTGAAATCTATGACCACAAAAATATTATGGCAAGTCTTATATTTACTCAGACATTAAAGCCAAAGTCAGCTTTAGGAATAGCTATTTTTCTTTATGTTTTTTTGCAAAGCAATTTCCTGCGTTTGATAAGGAGAAAGATAGTCGTACCGTATCTCACTCACATTTTTAGATAGAACTTGGCAGAGACTATAGTTACCTGATTCTTTGAAGTGTCATAGCTTTGGTGGAGCCCGCTCTTTTTTGAGAAAAGGTACCCACAAGGGTACTATACAAACTGCATATACCAGAGTACCTCCTAGTCTCGTAAGACTTTACTGAAGAACTCCGTCAAGGTAAGCGCATTGCTGTCGATAGGGGGCAGCACATCCTTTCTAACAATGATCGAGCTGATTGCAGATGATGAAATGCAATCAGAAGATTTTAGATAGCTACTCAACCTAAGGAACAAGAGAAACGGGCTGACCAAAGAACACTCCAAGAATCTCTCATCTTCTCTC
>JBCDFI010000383.1:0-5536 GCA_039178155.1 Cyanobacteria bacterium P01_H01_bin.105 | reverse complement strand
GAATTTTTAGGTAGGTTTATTTTTTGAAAACAATCATTTCCTATATTCTCGTCTTGCTCAGAAAACCAGCGTAAGATCGTCTCACGGATTTGAGACTCCTTAAAAACTGCTATTTCAACATCTTGGAAGTTTCCCAGCCGTTTACTTTGATAGGCAGCTAAGCGGCAAGAAACTAAGAAGCTATTTTCATAATACTCGTCTGAAAAATTTTGGATGGCATCAATTGCTTCGATTCTCTTTTCCTGTAAAAGTTCATCCAGTCCATCTAAAAGGATCAAGAGCCTTCCTTTATCCAGAAAAGTCTGAATTATTTTCTCTGTATTTGTCTTAATACCGCATATTCTAACCTCTTTAATGATTTCCTCTTTAAGGTTTATGTTTATCTCTTGCTGTCTTGAAAACCTCTTTAGATCAATGAATACTGGCAGAAGTTGCTTGCCTTTTTTGTCAAGCTTTGATTGTTTCCAAGCTTCTACCCCCACTTTCTTCAGAAGAGTAGACTTCCCAGCACCGGGACCTCCTAAAATAACTAGCCGAGATTCTCTTTGTACAAATTCTAATGCTGGAGTTCGATCATACTTATCTCGATTAATTGATAAAAGATCGCCTACTCTAAGGAATTTTTCATTAAGCTCTTCCGTAGATTCAAAGCCTGTCGCATCTTGAGAGCCTGACAATAGTTCTATATCAGTATAGATTTTTTCAAGACTAACGGGTTTTCTCATGTTGAGAATTTTTATTTGTCCATGTCTTTTTAGATATTCATATACATATTTTTCTATTTCTTTATTAGGAGTCGGTAGATGTAAATCTACATCAACCTTATCAATTAAGTCTTTACCTTTTTCTTGAAAAACATCAAAAACTAGTGTGGTGAGAGCTTCAATACCTATCGTAAGTAAAGATGGGCTAACCATGTTTTGTGATTATATACACTCTATGCTACACAAGATAGATCATGGCTCTTGCTGCAAACTTATGAATGTCAAGTGCTCATCAAGTACTCATACATATAAATAATCTTTAAAGGCTTGATTGAATATTGTATTTAGAGTTCGCGATTTATATTAACAAGGGTAATAGCGTTGACCCTTGCTCCGCTGACAAGACTATGGCTTGGGTAGAGATGTGGGTACTTGATTAGTAGGACTCGATATGACTATCTCTTAGTAATCTATGGCAGTATTGCTCCTCCTATTACCTGTAGGCCTCGTTCATCCAGCTTTGGACGAAATTGCGACGTTCGATATCACTCCAGCTGAGCCAGGTTTCCTGGGTGATCTGAGCGGTAACCGCATCCACCAAGGGCCAAAAGGCTTCGTCGAGTTCTTGCTTAAAGCGCTGGGGCTGGCTGTACATAAACTTACATTTTTTGGGATTGAGTCGGGCTAAGAACTTAGTGCGTAGGTAATAGGGGCTCTTGAGTTTGAGGGCAAATGTGCCGTCGGTGGCGAGGCGAATCATAAAGCCTTCGTGCTCGACGTGGTGGGATTTGGAGATCGCATCTGCAAAGGTGCAGGGGAACCAGTTAGGACGGGGAGTTTGCAGGGTGGTTGCGATCGCATCCAACTCATCCTCACGAATAAACCCAGCTTGCAACATACCGGCCCCAATCAAATGCAGACCATAGTCTTCTGGTCCATACTGAATGATATGGGGATCTTCAGGATGAATCGCTTCCCATAGCAACGTGGTGTCGCGATGGCTCTGTAACCGGGCTAAAACCCGACCATACAGCCCCTGCTTGTAGAGCAGCGACTTGGCATAGTCCACATAGTCTCCTTGAAACGATCCAGAGCAGGTAACAACAACCTGGTTCGGATCGTAAGGATGTAAAAAGGTACTGACTAAAAAGCCATTGAGTTTCTCTACCGCAATCACCTCAGTTTCGGGTGGCAGTTTAGTCTCTCGTTCTAAATAGTTAAAGGTGCGGGGAAAGGGCTGACTGACAGGGGTGCCGTCAAGACCAACGACCACACCACGGGCCAGTTTGAGCTCAGGATACTCATCCCAGGCAGTAGGGGTAAAGAATGCTTTAGAGCTGTACTTAAATAGGGTCAGTGCTCCATCGGTGACTCGTTTGACGAGCTTTTTGGAAACCAGTGGTTCCATTTGCTCGGCAAAGCTGGGAGGACGCTGACTATAGTCAAACTCGCAGGGAATGTCCACCTGCTGGTGCTCGGGCAGACGCATGGCGGTTAGGGGACCGCCAAATCCGGCACCGGTTTCTAGGGAATAGGTGCGTTCTCCTGGGGAGGTGAGGGGAATGTGTCCTCGTACAACAGTTAGGTTGCTGGTCTGGCGGAATCGGCCATCGGTGTCGTGGTTTTCGTGTCTGCGGCAGCGGCCATAGGTATGCTCATGGGCAGGCTGTAGTACGGGGTCAAACCATTCGATATCACCATGACATAGAACATAGTTACGGTATCGGTAGAAGGATGGTAGCGACTGGATAAACTCCCGTATTTTGGTTTGGTACCCTTGGTCACGCTGCAAAGCCTTATGCAACGTTCCTCGGGTGGACTTGCTTTTGATGGCCTCGCCGTGTAGTCCCCGCGCTAGATTGTTGTCGTGGTTGCCGCGCACGCAGTAGTGGCCCTTGCTAACGGCCTGCATCACCAAATCGACGACTTCTAGGGACTGGGGGCCGCGATCTACTAGGTCACCTAAAAAGCAAATTTTGCGTCCTTCGGGATGGGTAAATGTGTCGTCATAGCCCAGCTGGTGGAGCATGGCCTGGAGCGTGTCGGCCAGTCCGTGGATATCGCCAATGGCGTCTAGCTGAATATCGTCTGGAATCGTTGGTATCTCTACCGACAGGGTGATGTCGCCATCGGTGAGGATAAAGGGCCAGTGGGAGTTGAGTTGAATGCGATCGCAAAACTTAGCGACCACGTATTCTGGTACCCGACACCGCCGCTGCTGATTTTGACGCTGCAGCCGCTCTAGAGGTGGATTAAAAATGATTACCTGGATCTGAACTCCCAGATCCTCGGCGATAGTAGCAAAGCGCTTACGTTCTTTGTCGCTAATCAGCGTTGCATCCACAACTGTGGTTAGACCCGCCTTCAGCCGAGCCCGGACGACATTTTCCATGGTGGAAAAAATCAGTCGATCATCCGTCGCGAGGGGACGGTCGGCAACATGGCCATCCACCAGAGTTGTGGCTGTGCCAAAAAATGTTTGCCGTAGGGTATCGCTAGACAGCACTAGCTCTGGCGGCAATTGCTGACATGCGGTGGATTTACCGGCTCCAGGCGCTCCCGATAGTAGGACCAGACTGCCGATGGAAATGGGGATAGGTCTACGCTTCATACTGTTTATATTCAATCAGTATGTCCCCAATTTCGGATCTTTTTGATAGGCCTGTCTCGATGCCAATTCTGAGGCTGTATCACCCGGCATTGCTTAAGCAAGCTGATTTGAGTGCTTCTATTCCTTCTAAGGGACCAAAGATTTTTTCAGAGTACAGCCACAGATCTGGGTTCGTGAGCAGCTGTTGGTAGTGAGGATCGTTAGCAAAATGCTGCCAGCGGTTGGTGACATCCATAGCAGTGGCCTGCCCGTCCATGGTTTGGGCATCAAAGGAGCTGCCACCCCCCAAAGACCTGACCGTATTTAGACCAGCGTCAGAAAAGGTCATCTGTAACTGGTCAGCCAGGGTTTGCCGATAGGTGCGATCGCAAACCCAGCGATTGTAATCAATACATACCCGATTGTGCGGCAGATAGCGGGTCTCACCCACAAATTCTTTTGCATACTGCAGCCATAGGTCAACCACATCTCGACGACGGGGCTTAACCGCTAAGTAGTTCTTTTTTAGCCGACTTGCCAGCAGATTAAACGGATCTCGCAGGATCAGCACGTCAAACCGCTGCTGGCTGCGACCTACATATAGATCATGGTGGCGCTCAAAATGACGACTGCCGATCTGATCTAGCCCCCAGTCTTCATAGCTATAGAGCAGACAGTCGCGTTTGACCAAATTGCCCTGAGCCTGACTACGATAGGCCGCCACCATTTTTCCATGGCCAGGATGATGATCGCTCAGATTTTCACACTTATACCGATAGGGGTTTTCCCCGGCCTTTACATTGTTGAGATGGCGGATAACACCGGTATGCTGCTGTTCTAGCCAGGTAATAATGGCGTGATTGCCCGTGCGGCGTAAGCCCACCACGCGTAGCTCTTTTTGATTGATGACTTCTTTTACTGGCTGAGTCAACCGAAAGGTATCTTCAACCCTATGGGATACCTTTCGCCAGAGCTGACGACTTATGTGGCGAGAGCGATCGACTATTTGGCTCAGACCATTATCGATAGACATAATGTAACCACTGGATTGCTCATTCTAGTCAAAATGCCCAGCCAACTATCACAAGTAAACAGTCAAAGCTGAGCTAGCTACCAGCATACAGTTTGGTCTCGGTCGAGCGAGTCAGCGCCCGACCGGTTCAATCGTGTCTAGCGATTTTCTCTACGATTTTCTCGATTGGCTCGCATTTCCTGGAGCTGCGCCTGTTGCTCTGCAGTCAGGACGTTGTCAGCGGCAGCCCGTGACTCATCGCGAATTTCCTGGAGCTGTGTCCGTTGCTCCTCGCTCAGGTCTAGGTTACGCATAGCCTGAGCGCGATCGCGACCCGTTGTGCCCTCCAACGTTGCCAGCTGATCTTCGGTCAAAACAGCTTCAGCCTGGGTGCGTGCATTGTCTTTGATAGCGTCGAGTGCAGTCTGCTGCTCTGACGTTATGTTTAGCTCTTCTGCCAACTCTTCACGGCGATTTTTCTGACGGTCGCCTCGCTCGGCTCGCATTGCTTGTAGCTGTGCCTGTTGCTCGTCGGTAAAAACATTGTCGGCAGCCGCGCGAGATGTTTCACGAATTTCCTGAAGCTGGGCCCGCTGTGTTTCGCTTAGGTCTAAGCTGCGCATGGCTCGGTGGCGTTCTCGGCCTGTTTTATCTTCTAAGGCCGCCAGCTGGTCCTCGGTGAGAATCACTTCCACCTGGGTGCGAGAGTCTGTTTTAATGGCATCCAACTCAGTTTGTTGTTGGGGAGTGAGGTTAAGTTCTTCTGTCATCCCAGGGGAAAAAGCGTTAGCGCTATTGGCTTTGAGGATAGCTGGTGTAGCGACTAGGGCAGTCAACATGAGAGCACCGTAGCAGTAGCGTTTGATGGTTGGAAATTTCATTGTTTGGGATGTATGTGTTGTGTGCATTACGTGTTTAACGATGGCCATATCCTAGCCAGAGGGGCACTATGGTGGCTGCTAGCAGGAGTCATCTTTGATTGAGGACTGAGGGCATGGGTGAGCCATGACTTTAGTCACTAGTCAAACGGCAAGTGCTGTTTTGACCTGTGGACTTCGGGTAGTGTGGTAGGCGTCTCAACTTTTTAATCATGACCCGCGCTATCCAGTTTCACAATCACCCGTTTCGATTTTTGCTCTATGTGGAGTGGGGCCTGCTGGCAGTGTCGATTACAAGTATTTTGACTGCCCCGCCCCTACGGCAGGCGGCTCGTCCTAACTTGTCAAATTT
>JBCDFI010000382.1:0-5556 GCA_039178155.1 Cyanobacteria bacterium P01_H01_bin.105 | reverse complement strand
CGACATAGTGAGTCTTAACTCATCTTAACTGTCAGTTTCATTGCCATGGAGTGCAAACGCCTTCATTTCGGATAGGCTCTTGTGCGACTGCACGAGCGTTTCATATTTACCTTGAACATGCCTCCCGTGGTATGTTCTTGCTTTCCCCTTCTGGCTCATATGAGTTAGAAGAAAGATGTTCCTTGCCCTTAAGATAGCTATCTCTGATTATGGATGGTTGTCGGTTCCCTGTATCAATTGAAACTTCAAACATACATGTCTATTACAACTCAACGCCTATCTATTTTTGTAGATGGCAATAATATGTTTTATGCCCAGCAAAAAAATGGCTGGTTTTTTGACCCTAAGCGGGTACTCGAATACTTCACCAACGAAGACGGTGGTTCAAGTCTGGTGAATGCATTTTGGTATACCGGTCTTAAAGATCCCCAAGATCAGCGGGGTTTTCGAGATGCTTTGATTAGCCTGGGATATACCGTCCGCACCAAGATCCTTAAGGAATACTACGACGACAATTCGGGTCGCTATTCGCAAAAGGCAAATCTAGATATTGAAATTGTGATTGATATGTTTAACACCGTTGAACAATACAACCGAGTTTTGTTGTTTAGTGGCGATGGTGATTTTGAACGGGCGATCGAGCTTTTGCGGTCTAAAAACACACACATTACCGTAGTCTCTACTGAGGGTATGATTGCCCGTGAATTAAGGAATGTCACGGATCGCTATATTGATCTGAACGCTATTCGTTCCCGCATCGAAAAGACGGGCAACTATCATTAAAAGGCTTGTCCATTTGAGACAGAAGTTATTCTTATATTTGGAGTCGGGAGTCAGGAGTCAGTAGAGAGCTGGCTTCTTGGTTTTGGCGCTGTCGATTTTCTGCGTTGAATCACAGCCTCTAAAAGAGAGCGTTACTCTAGAGGTATGAAGCCACTGATTGAACTCCGCAGCGTTAGCAAGATTTATGGCATGGGCAACACGGAAGTCCGTGCCCTCCAGGATGTCAGTCTCACGATTGGTGAAGGTGAATACTGCGCCATTATGGGGCCGTCCGGATCTGGAAAATCCACGGCTATGAATGTGATTGGTTGTTTGGATCGCCCAACTCAGGGTGAGTACTTTTTAGATGGCGAGGATGTTGCCCATCTCGACGACATGACGCTGGCGACCATTCGGAATCGCAAGATTGGATTTGTGTTTCAACAGTTCCATCTGTTGCCGCAACTCACGGCTCTAGAAAATGTCATGTTGCCGATGGTATACGGTGGCATTGCGACTGCAGAGCGCCGCGATCGCGCGGCTACGGCCCTACGTCAGGTCAAGCTGGAAGATCGCATGGGCAACAAGCCGACTCAGCTATCGGGCGGACAACAGCAGCGGGTCGCCATTGCCCGCGCGATCGTCAACCGTCCACTGCTACTGCTAGCCGATGAGCCAACTGGCGCGTTAGATTCCCATACCACTCAAGATGTCTTGGCGATTTTTTCAGAACTGAATGCGACCGGTATTACCGTTGTGATGGTGACCCATGAACCCGATGTGGCCCGACTGACTCGCCGGATCGTCTGGTTCCGCGATGGGGAAGTGATGAATGATAATTTGTCGCCTGAGGACATTGGGCATCTGACAGCAACGGTATAAGGCTGGAATTCGGAGTTCGGATCGCCGACCATGTTGCCTCGGTGCGGCGTCAAGTTCAGAATTATGAGCCACAAAAAATTGGTAAAACCCTCCCCTAATTTCACAGATTTGATATAACTACAGGCAAATCTGTTACCGATGAGGCTAAGACGCTATATCTAGTCTCCAGGAAGTTAAATTATGGGCATTTCACGGTATCGCTGGCTGCATCTTGTTGGGATTGCACTGGGTGTTAGTTTGGTCGAGGTTATCGCAGGGCCTATGCCGCTGGCACTGGCTGAACGACCTATCCAGATAGCACAGGCACCGACGACGGCTTCTGACGCGGCTTTGGAGCGCGGGCTGATGTTGATTCAGCAAGGGGCAGTGCCTGACGCGATCGCGGCGTTTCAAGAAGCGATTCAGCTCGATCCCAATTCGGCAGCGGCGCACTACAACTTGGGGTTAGCCCTGCGGCAGGTGGGGCAATTGCAGGAAGCCGCCGATGCGTTTTGGCAGGCACTAGCCATTGATCCGGAATTTGCCATGGCCTACTCCAACCTGGGGGGGGCGCTATGGGAAGGGGGCAACCTGGATCAAGCAGTGGATTACCTGGAGCGGGCGATCGCCCTCCAGCCTGATTTGGGCAACGCTTACTACAACCTGGGGCTTGTTCAGATTGATCAGGAAAACTACACGGCAGCACTTGAGACGTTGCAAAAAGCCGCTGACTTTACACCCAATGCGCCGGAACCCCGCTTCCATCGGGGGCGGGTGTACTTGCGCATGCAGAACTATGAGGGGGCGATCGGGGCTTTCAACTCAGCGCTAGAGGTTTTCCCTGAGTATGTGGAAGCACACTATAACCTGGGCGTTGCCCTGTATGGACAGGGCAACTACGACGCGGCGCTAGACGCCTTTCGGGAAGCAACACGCCTAAACCCCGACTATGCCAACGCCTACTACAGTGCCGGGTTAACCTTCATTCGCTTGCGCGATTACGGCGAAGCGCAAGGGGTTTTAGAACACGCGAAAACCCTCTACATTACCCAGCGCAATCCTCAATGGGCCTCGAACACGCAAGCCCAGTTAGATCGTGTTGCAGAACTTGAGGCCCAATAATCGAGGAGGCTTTCTGTTTGTTGAGATCAAGAGTTCGGTGGAGCGCAGACTTCCTTGCCACCAGCTGGTCTAATATTCTCCCTGATCTCCCTGAAATATCGACGGTCTACCTCATCGTTCTCAATTTCAAATTCAACTGCTACGATATCGCTCCTACTAAATCTAGCAGGGCAGTTTACGGTGTATGTTGAGTATCTGCTGTCACTCATTGGAGTTGGAGTGTGAGTTACGGAGATTCGATACTCTATATCAACCTTACGATCTAATGTACCTGTCTCTGTAGTCCTAGTCTTCAGTACATCAAACTTTCGTCCCGGACACTGACCATTTCTTGCATCGCTTATTATCGGGGAATTGTTAGTAAGTTCAAATTCAGGCGTGTGCAGTTCGTTGTCTGCATAGATGGAAACCTTTGCTATTCCATGCCCTCGGCCTTCTTTAACGTCGTAGCAAACATAAATAGTTGCCTTATCACTTTCTGCCTGTAGGCTTTTAATACTTGGTAGAACAACACCCAGTGTGGTTATCAATGCAACAGATGAAATTGAGATAATATTACGAATATGCAACATGATTGTGTACTCCTTACATGACTGAAAAATATACTCAAACTGGAAAACTGATGTTAGGAATTGACTTAGGATTCAGTATTTCTAGCTGGGCAAAATACTGGGTTAGATAAACTCGAATTGGCAAGGTTTTCTGCCATTTCTGTTGTGACAAAATAAGCATTCCCTTCAGCATCGATAATCATACTTTGGGCCTCTACTAAAGAGGGCTGATTTTCTGTTTGCTGAGGTAATACTTCGTTTGGAGTAGATGCAGCTGATTCAGGTGTAACCCAGGGAATGTTGACCCCATCCGTTCCAGACAAGTCGCTAGCATCAGGGGGCAAGCCACCCGCACCAGTGACAATGAACTCGCCGCCGGTATCCGTGTTGCCGACACCACACCCGCGAGCAATTTGGTTCGCTCTATCAGCTAGATTTATGGGCAATTCGGCCAGCCCTTGGCTGGGGTCAATGTCGAGGCTGTTTAAGGCCACCGTTCCGTCATCGCCGCTTCGAGAGGTAGCGCTGATGTCGTTAACGCGGTTGCCCCTCAAATTGTCCAGAAATGCATTCCTTTGTACAAACCCCAGAACGCTCAAAGCGTTGATGGTAATTTGTCCACCATTGCCGCTTTCGGCGTTAGCGAGGATGTCATTGTCTTCATCAAATGGAGCCACCAAAAAGTCTGTATTAATGACAATATTGCCCCCATCACCCGCATTGGCATTTGTATTGGTTGACTGGGCATCAATGAGGCTACCCCGTCGCAGTGCAATGCCGCTGGTGTTGAACCTTACCGTGCCCCCCCCTTCCGTAGAAGCGGTTTCAGCCGAGAGTTCAACTCTATCGAGCACGACCGAGTTGGCAAATATGCTCAGCGTGCCAGCCTGACCAGAATCCGTTTCTGTACTCTCGACGGTCAGTTTTGTTAACTCACCAGTCGCCTGACCGCCAGCGATTAACAGGTTACCTGGGGTGCGGACTGTGATGTTGCCGCCATCCGCTGTGCCTGATGTTGATGCTGCAATTGTGCTGCCTGAACCGCTCATGGTAATGGTCATGTCAACATCCGCAGGCTGTATGAAGATACTGCCTGCGGTTCCAGTGTTTTCCATACTTTCAGTACTACTCCTGATACTTGAGCCGTCTCTAACAGCAAGATTGTTTGTCGTAATTCGAATCCCTTGACTACTGCCCTCACCCGTTTGCCTAACAGCACTTGTTATGATCGAGCCCTCCTTTAAAGTCAGTTGTTCTATGGCCTCAATCTCTATGAAACCTGCACTACCACTACCAGAAGTGAGGGCATTGATTTCTGAAAACCCATCTAATGAGATCGCCTTTGCGGTGATACGAATGTTGCCACTGTTATCCATCCCTCCAATGCTGTTCGCAGTTCGCAGTTCGGATTCGTTTTGAAGTGTGACCCGCTGCGCATTGATGATAATGTTGCCACCCCCTTCCGTCCTCAAACTTGACTCGTTATTGAGAGAAATTTGCTCGGCCTCAATTTGGATGTCAGCGTCATTGATTACGGTTAATAAAGACTCCTCATCCAACTGGATATGGGTCGATTGAATGTGAATACCCCCTCCAATCTCGAACTCAGCTTCTTCAATCAAGACTTCTCCCTGGTCGCTTTGCAGGGTGGTTAAGATTAGTGCGCCTGCCCCCATTTGTTCTAAGGTGACAGACTCCATCTCAATTTTGGCGGCCTGCAACGTCAGGTCATTGCCGCTATCGGCTTCAATATTGGCGGCCACCGTAATCAGCTCATCGGCTAGCAAAATGACAGCCGTACTGTCGAGTGCAGTTTCAATGGTGCCAGCGCCAATGGTGGTTGCCGTGTCAGGGGTGTTTGTGCCTGGGTTACCCGTGATGGCCGCTGCGCCCGTGTCGTTGATCGTTAGCTCTGCTGGATCCAGCAACCAAGTTCCGGTTTGGCCATTCACGGCATTCGTGTCAACTTGGGCTGTATTTTGAATCACCAAAGTTTCTGCTCCAGAGGTTTCAACAAAGCCCCCATCGCCGCCCTGCATACCCCCCTGGGCCGAAACTGTGCCCCCAAACTCGGTTGTTCCATCGGCCCAAACAATAACGGTGCCACCGTCTCCAATTGCGCCGGCATCCGCTCGAATGGATGCGTCGGATGCCATGCGGGTTTGCTGCGCATTGGGAACCACACCGTTACCTTGGTAATCGCCACCAACCAGTACGGTGCCGCCGCCAGTGCTTCCGGAAACATCGATCGCGGCTTGGT
>JBCDFI010000381.1:0-5564 GCA_039178155.1 Cyanobacteria bacterium P01_H01_bin.105 | reverse complement strand
CCAATATCAAATATAGGAATATCTGTGTCCTTAAGTAGCTTTTTGACTTCATCCCCGGCTCGATTTGGTTTGGGGGGTATCGATGTAATCAAAATTCGGTACTGATTAGTTTGAATAGATTTGAGATACTCAATGGTCAAAACCAGGGCATCCAGGGACAGAATATCTGGCATGGTAGGCAGCACCAGTAAGTCGCAGGTATTGGCCAAAGCGGCTAAATCTTCAGTAGTCGGTCGAGCCTGGGTATCGATGATGACGTGCTCATACGCGTCACTTTTGGTCTCAGCCTGCCACTGATCAACCACCTCAAAGGGGAGTTCTCCTCTACTGGCCCAACCTAAAGCTGAACAGTTAGGGTCTGCATCGATCAACAGTGTTTTTCCCTTGCCTTGAAAAAATGCGGCTAAGTGAATGGCTGTCGTGGTTTTACCAACACCACCTTTAAAGCTGGCTACCGTGATGATCATGCGGTTTTGCCTGTCCTGAACTCGGTGTGAACTCGTTATTAGATTAACGATACAGTTGGAGGGTTGCCCATCCAAGATGGGTTGCCATACCCTCGTCTGTCTAGACAAACTGAATGACGAAGTTAGTGACAAATTAGTAATGTCAATGGCCATTTCCCTACAGCTACTCGACCTTAGAGCTACCCATCGTCTTGGATGGTTAATGGGTCAACGACTACCTGCGGGGATGGTTTTGCTGCTCTCAGGTCCTTTAGGCAGTGGCAAGACTACCTTCACCCAGGGATTAGGAGCAGGATTAGATATTACGCAAACCGTTGATAGCCCAACATTTACCCTAATTAATGAATACTTGACAGGACGAGTCCCCCTCTATCATGTCGATTTGTATCGTTTGGATACAGCCGGTGCAGACGGTCTTTATTTAGAAACCTATTGGGAGGGAGATGAGGTGGAACCCGGAATATTGGTAATTGAGTGGGCCGAACGACTACAGTATTTGCCGGAAAAGCCAATTAGCCTTAACTTAACTTACGCAGGGACTGGGCGGAAAGCTGAGCTACTGTGGCCTGAGGGTTGGTGCGATAGTGTGTGGAGCGAGCTACAGGAGGTATTAAAAAGCGATGAACTACTGGCTGATGAAGTCTGAACCAGACGTGTACAGCATTGATGACTTGGAACGCGATCGCAATGAAATTTGGGATGGTGTACGGAACTATCAAGCCCGTAATTTTCTTAAGTCTATGACAGTAGGCGACACCGCTTTCTTTTACCATTCCAATACGAAGCCCCCTGGAATCGCTGGCTTAATGAAGGTCAGTGAAGTGATGGTGGTCGATCCAACCCAGTTTGACCAAACTAGTAAATACTACGATCTTAAATCCACTGTTGAAGATCCTCGTTGGCATACAGTCATAGTCACTTACCTTGAGACCTTTCCACACTACATCAGCCTTAATGAGCTCAAAGATAACTTTGCTCCCGATGAACTTCAGGTTGTTAAACGGGGCAATCGCTTATCCATAATGCCAGTAGCAGAAAATGTGGCTAAACAAATATTGACTTTGGCTAGGTCGTAAAATCTCTTACGCATATTCCCCTAAAACTTTTTCAGAAAAACTCATTTTGATCAAGTTCACCTTATATTAAGCAAAGATTATTCTGATTTTTTTGATTAGTACCGTCCATTACATGGGAGAACAAAAACTCTCTGGGAAATATAGGTCTATTACACCCTCTCACGTAGCAATCAATAGACAGTCGCGTCCATTCTTACGACGTTGTCTATTAAAAGTTACCTGTGCGAGATTTTTAGAGTGGTTTTTCCATAATGAGACAGTTTCGCCAGAACCGTATAGGGTGGCGACCCATCCTATTGTTGACCGTTGCTATTTGGTTAGTTTGGAACGGAGCCGTACTATCTGCAGATAGCATTCCTGAACCAGTATCTGAGTCTCTTCAAGTCACCGTAGATACCATTTGGGTTCTCTTATGTGCAGTGCTCGTATTTTTTATGAATGCCGGGTTTGCCATGTTAGAAACCGGTTTTTGTCAAAGTAAAAATGCAGTTAATGTACTGACCAAAAACCTGATCGTATTTGGGGTGGTCTCTATCTGTTTCTGGGCTATTGGGTTTGCTCTCATGTTTGGAGATGGAAACGCTATCATCGGGTATTCTGGATTCTTTTTACGAGGTCTAGATTTAAGCCCTCTGACCGGTGAACAATACAGCGGTGTATTCGACTCCCTTGCTTGGGCTGGCATCCCATTAGATGCTAAGTTCTTCTTCCAACTGGTGTTTGCAGGAGCAGCAGCAACCATCGTATCTGGAGCGGTAGCTGAGCGCATTTCATTCCTAGCTTTTTTTACTTTTAGTGCCGTTCTCTCTCTAGTTATTTATCCGATAGTCGGCCACTGGATCTGGGGCGGTGGTTTTCTTCAAACTATGGGGTTTCAAGATTTTGCGGGCGCGACAGTGGTGCATAGTGTGGGCGGCTGGGCGGCCCTAACAGGTGCTTGGCTACTAGGACCACGGACTAATCGTTATAGCTCCCAGGATGGAGGTGTGATACCTGGACACAATCTTGCGATCGCAACACTAGGTGGATTGATTCTATGGTTTGGATGGTTCGGATTTAATGCAGGGTCTAGTATGGCAGCTGATCCTGCCGTAGCTAGCCGTATTATTTTGACCACAAATTTGTCAGCCTCTACTGGAGCCGTCGCAGCGGCCATCGTATCTTGGCTAGCGACCAGCAAACCAGATCTCAGCATGATTATCAATGGCGCCTTAGCAGGACTGGTTTCCATTACCGCTAGCTGTGCCTATGTCACCCCTACAAGTGCCATAATCATTGGCTTTATAGGAGGAATGTTTGCAGTTTTTGCAGTAGATATATTCAACCGCTTACACGTTGACGACCCTGTAGGCGCACTTTCTGTCCACTTAGTAGGTGGAATCTGGGGAACCATCGCCGTTGGATTATTTAGCGTAGGGCCTAATATTAATTCTTGGCACACCGAAGCATCCGGTCCGGCCCTTGGATTTTTGATCGGTGGAAACATTAAACCTGTCCTCATTCAGCTGATAGGAGTTGCTATTGTGGCCGCTTTTGTAGGCATAAGCACTTTATTCACTTGGTTTATGCTGCGGCTTATCTTTGGTTTACGTGTCTCCCTCAATTCCGAATCAATAGGATTAGACCTAAGTGAGCATGGCCTGCAAGCTTACCCAGAGTTCTCCCAACGCGCATTATCACTTAAAACTCTTTTCCATCCTGACAGTAATAAGTTAAACCAATCAACCACGCCTATCTCTGATCAAGAGGGAGTTCAGCAATATTTGCCATAGGCTTCCAGTCAGCTATCCAGCGCATCAGAAATTTGATTGCTATGGGGGATTAATCAGTAGCCCATCTGTTTACCCTGTCTATACGATGACAATAACAATGACCACTAAACAGTCTGTCGTTACTATTAGTGATTTTACGGCAGCAAAACAAAGCCGCCTTTTTGGACTACTTAAACAAAGTCAGTTCAATGGACAGTTAGAATTAACTGCTCTTAGCACTAAGTGGACATTTGAGTTCTATATGGGACGATTGCTTTATGTCACTGGTGGCAAACAGCCAATGCGTCGTTGGTATCGCTATGTCAAATATTTCTGTCCTGACCTTTATTTAGAACTATCGACTCTCAAAGCCGAGTTGGTAAAATTATCTAAAACAGAAAGTCACAGAAACCTAATTTATTGGGAATATCAGCTTCTAGGATTTTGGTATAGTCAACAAAAGATATCTCGCGAACAGATAAGTAAGATTGTCGAAAATATTTTTTTAGAGGTCTTCTTTGATATTAGCCAAACTCGTGAAGTCGTTTACCAGGTACACACGGAGAATCAACTATCTAACCAGCTTTTATTAATAGACGCTGACGCCATAATCCATAAAGCCAGAACTCTCTGGAGTTCTTGGCTCAAGGCTAGTCTAGGAGAGCGATCTCCCGACTTAGCTCCTATTGTTCGCCATCCGTTAGAGCTCAAAAAGCAGGTACCTGAGCCCTTATATCGTAGCTTAACGATGATGCTAACAGGTCAACAAACCCTAAGAGATATCAGCATTAAAATCAATCGTGATATTGTATCTCTTTCAGCTTCTTTATTGCCCTATGTGCAACAGGGGTCAGTAGAACTAATTGACATTGATGATTTAGAGGCACCAATATCACCTTCAAAAGCAGAAAAAAACTCTCCCAAAGGCCCCTTAATTGCTTGCATAGACGACAGTCCAGCAATTTGTAGAGCTTTAGAAAAAATTCTGAAGACAGCAGACTACCAAACTCACTGCATCCAAGATCCATTGAGAGCAATTGCTGTATTGCTCTCCAAAAAACCTTCTCTTATTTTCTTGGACTTAATAATGCCTGGAACTAATGGATATGAGCTTTGCAGCCAGTTGAGGAAGATAGCTTGCTTTAAGGAGACACCTATTGTGATTTTGACTGGCAATGATGGAGTCATTGATAGAGTGCGCGCTAGGATGGTGGGCGCATCGGCATTTTTAAGTAAGCCCATTAATCCACACCAGGTCTTATCGGTGATTGAAAGACAACTTTCTAAACAAGCAGCTGTTGAGATCTAGCTTGCCCCAGATACAAACTGTCACTCAAGGGCTGATGGCTGGGAATACTGCTAGGGAGGTTTTCTAGGCATTCACTATAGGGTTTGCTCAAGCTAATTTTTTGTTTATTAAAATAGGGTAAATCCATGGGAATAGCACTAGTTGTTGATGATTCTAAAACTATCTTGGAGATGCTGGCAAAGTGTCTGGCTCACGATGGGTTAACAGTAATGACAGCGGCCAACGGTGAAGATGCACTGGCACAGCTAGATACTCAAACACCTGACATTATTATTCTAGATGTAGTGCTACCAGATCGAAGTGGATTTGAAATCTGTCGCGAGCTAAAGGCAGAAAAATCTACAAGCAATATTCCTATCATTATTTGCTCTACAAAAGATACGGATATGGATAAATTTTGGGGCAAGAAACAA
This sequence comes from Cyanobacteria bacterium P01_H01_bin.105, assembly GCA_039178155.1. Lineage (GTDB taxonomy): Bacteria > Cyanobacteriota > Cyanobacteriia > Phormidesmidales > Phormidesmidaceae > Leptothoe. The sequence goes on along the minus strand of JBCDFI010000381.1, from coordinate 548 downwards.
GGAGCTGACGCCTATTTAACAAAGCCTATCGATCAAGAAGAGCTATCAAAGACAGTCCAACAACTTATTGGCCGCTAAGAGAAATCATCCTCGTTATAGGCTTGAAATAAGGATTTAGCGTTATTGGAAATTATGCAACTGTCCACACAGGTATCCTCTCAGCCATCAGCCATAGCTCAGTATTTAAAGTTTGATCTGCTGACTGATATGACAGCACTATTGCCAGTGGATCAGTTAGCAGCAGTCTTAAAGATTGAAGCGGCACAGATTACTGCAATTCCCCACTTACCATCCTGGATTATGGGGGTTTATAACTGGCGCGGTGAGATTCTCTGGATTACCGATCTAGGTCATTTAGTAGGTGGAGCATCGTTGCATCAACAACCTATGCTCCCAACACACTACAATATTCTGCTGCTAGAACAATCATTCGCGGAACAGCGGTATCACCTCGGTTTAGCAGTTCATCAGGTAGAAGGGATCGAGCTATGTTCACTCGATAGCATTCAGTCTCCATCGGCCATCTCTGAAGCGTTAGTGCCATTCCT
>JBCDFI010000380.1:0-5566 GCA_039178155.1 Cyanobacteria bacterium P01_H01_bin.105 | reverse complement strand
TTTATGAGACCGGCAGGAAAGCCAGTAAGGAATTCCTTGAGCAGATGCCCATCATTTTTGATGACTACTTACCACAGTGGAATTATATTGCTCGACCTCAACAACTCTAAATACGGATATAATTTAATCCTCGTTCCTTAGCGATTGTGCTCAACTTATCGCCCACTCCGCCGCAGCTCCTGTAACTCTGTCTTTAGTCCATCAATATCTACCGCTTGTCCACCATAGCGCCAGCCGACATAGCGTTCGATCATCTGGTAGACCAAATTCCCTTGACGAAAATCCGAACGCTGTCGTAAATCCGTCGCATATTCTAACGGAGTTTGACTGGCTTGTTTACCGTATCCTTGCCGAGTCAATACCCACAGCATCTGTTGATAGATTTGCTCAACTGGTGCTAGACGCTTGAGGCTGATCTGACGTCGCCAGTGTCGCCAGCCCTGGCTCGTCAGCCAGCTAATAAAAACTAGCCCCGTTAGACCTACTGCTCCCCAAAGTATGCCTAGCCAGCTTTGACCATTAAAGCGAGTCAAAAGCCGCATAAGTTCACCTATCAAAGCGATGAGTAACTGAAAACCACGCTGAACAAATTGAGCCACAGGCGTAGGTAAAACCCCGACTAATATTCGCCATAGCTGACGTAATACGCTAAAGGGGTTCGCGCCGTTAGCGTCTGGAGAAAGCAGCAAACTGTCGGGAATGGGGTTGAAATAAAACCAACCCTGACCAGGGAAATAAACTTCGCTCAGGGCATAGGCATCGGTATTGCGAACGATATAGAACCCGGTAAAGGGGTTGAACTGCCCAGGGCCAAAGCCTGTTGCCAAACGAGTGGGGATACCAACAGACCGTAACATGATGGTCAATACGGTTGAAAACTGGTCCCGAGTACCGCCTTGATACTTAAACAAAAAGGCATTGACGAGATCCTCGCCTTCTTCAAAATAGGGTAGGTCCGTTTGAATGGTGTAGTTCTCTCGTAAGACCTGGGCCAAGAAGCTTGCCTTTTCGTAGGGGGTCGTGAGGGGTTCCTCTGCTGTGGCTAACCAACGCTCAGTTTCAGTACGGATGCGATCGCGAATGTTATCTGGCACCTGTAAATAGTGCTGCTGAATGGTATCGCTGTAGTTTGTGGAGCTTTGATTAAGCCGTTCAGGATCGCGTATGGGAACTTGAGAAACCACCGTATAGGTCAGACCTTCTGGTAAAGCACCCGATGCACGCAGCGCACCTTCAGGATCGGTCGCTAGCTCGTCAGCAGGAAAATAAATAGCCTGCGGTGCGTAGAGAATAGGAACCAAATTCTGGAAATCCTTCACCATTGTGTAGGTTTGAACTACCTCTTGGGTTGGTCCAAGCGCATTGAAAGGTACAGGGATAAACCGATAGGAAAATGGAGACCGATTGAGATCAACCAGGTTATCCCCCCGAGACACTTCCCAACCCTGGCCGGTATAGCTGTCGAAAGCCATAACTCGCCAAAAACCAGCAAGCTGAGATCGCACCCGCATGATCACCTGGGGTTCTAGCTCGCCCCTCAAATTTTGGTTAATCCGCTGATTAAACCCATAGTAAAAATCAGGACTAACGCGACCCGGTCCAATTTCTGGGCTGCCACTCGCTCCATTGGCATCGTTTTCATTGGCCGTCTCAGACTCATTGTCGCCTCGATTAACATAGCCAGGATTAAAAATTCGTCGATCCTCTACATCCCCAGTGACATCGATGCTGCCGCTAACCGGAAATGTCTGCAGCTGATAGCCCGGTAATCGGGGCATGGCAATAAAAATCAGCATCCCCAGGGTGATTACCACAGCAATGATGCCGCCTAGCTGACGAAAGGGCAGCGCCACCGCCACCTGTCGCCAGTTTAATAACCCCAATCGAGAACGATAGTCTAAAACCAGTACTGGCAACGCCAGCAATAGAAATAATAGTAAAAATGGCCCAAACACCAACGTTTGACTAATGGTGGCAGCCACCCCCACCAGTACCAGACCGATCATCATGGAATAGCCCAGATCTTTGCGACGCGGCAAATCAAAGCTATGCAGCACCTGTAAATGAATCAGCAGCTCCGCCAATACAATCCTTGTATCACCAGGGACACGCAGCATCTGGCCCAAAAAAAATGCCAGGGCCGCTAACATGCCCAAGGCAATCAAAAATTTGGCGGCAATATTGCGACGGCGACGGCTGCGCCAGCTCCAATAAGCACCCGCTGCACTCAAGGGAATCGCCAGCAGATTCCACACAGACGTATCGGTCACCCCCGAAGCAGCCACACTGAGACTACCAATACCTACTGCAACCAGACACTGCACCAATACCCTCAGCATAATTGAGTCTTCAGACACAGATGGCGGCAGGGCCAATAGCCGCTGCCGCCATCTTGAAATCAAACCTCGGGGTGGGTTATGAGGAGTTGCAATAGGAGAAACCATACTAGGTAAATATATAAACACACAGCAGCGTGTTCTTATCCTAGCTGGCCTAACTAGCGGTTGGCTCTACCACCATGACTGAAAATCGCAAAGGTCGTTGACAATCATTATCCAAGGCAACTTCCAAGGAGTATGAACCACCAACAACTGGAGCTGTCTTTGCTAAAGTCAGCATACCGGCTTCAGGCTGAGACGAACGGCTATCCGCATCAGTCCCTACAAGCTGAATACTGCCTCCTACAGGCATGGTCGCATTGATAATCAGAACCGTACTCGTATAGTTCACATCTACATGAACTACGCCTTGGGGAGTTACCCAATCACGGCTAATAGTAGGATCTGTAGCAGAAACCGTGAGTGCTAGTGCAGACATGATTTCCATCGATGCCAGCATCGTGAGAGCAATTTGCTGCTCAGGAGTAGCTTGCTCATAGCCACCCGCTAGATTTTCAACCTCTTGCAGGGTGGCCTCCTTTAGGGTTGGGTCGCGATAGGCTGGTGTAAGCACAATGTTAGCGATGGGCTCCAGTGCTTCCAAAGAATTAGGAAACATAGATTCCACAATTTTAATCAGCTTAACACCTTCTTTATGCGTAGACTGAGCCATACGCTGACAGCGGTCTAGCAATTGATGCAGAACAGTTTCAGGCAATTTGCTTGAAATACTGAACCGAAGTGGATTTTCAAGCCACAGCCGATTCATTGGCTGAGCATAGACGGGCATGGGTATCTCAGTTGGATACTCACGTACTTCTGCTTCCCAAGGAAACAGAGGGGGACGATTAGCAAATTCCGTTTGGAATCGGTGCTTTAAAAGTGTGTGGAAACGATCTTGCACAGTGGTTTTATCTCCGAAGTTAAACGACTGACCCGTTTCAAATAAAAAGTCAATTGATACAGCGTCAGATCCGACTTCAGATGCACAAACTGCTGATGGGTTGGATCCTGTCGGTAGGGTAGTAGGCTCATTCCCTGATATAGGGGACGCCGAGCGGTCAAAAGTTAAAAACTCTAGCAATAAGCGCTTCAAATTTTCTGACTCACTATTCATAATTCAATGCCCCTGATCCGGATGATAAAACCGAGAGTGTAAAAAAAATAGCTCGGTTGTCTGCACAAAAAAACAACCAACTAGTTGAGCGTCAACTAACTGATAGATTACGTAATTCCCAAGCTTGTTCAAGCAGTTTAGACCAATGCTTTCTAATTTGAGTCAGGCTCAAACCAAGTGCTTGTGATATGTCTGTATCCGAAAGCCCTTGCTGTTTGAGTTGCAGCAATTTTTTCTGGCTTTGATCCATTTTTTCTTGTAAGTGATCCCACTGTTGGGGTGTGAGTCCTAGGTTTTTTTCTAATTCAATACCGAGCCATTCATGGACCAATTCCCAATGATGAGTCAGAGCGAACCGCAGCAAATGATACTTAAAACGCTGCTGTAGATAGTCTCGTTCTCTCGATGTTAACCCCAGCAAGTTCTCGATTTCATTAGCTGGTAGGTCCATCAACCGCAAACTAAAGTAATCAGCGCAGTCCTCTTGCTTTTTGTCTTTGAGATAGACCATTAGCTCATCTACCACACGCTCCCGTAGGTTATCCTCCGGTTGTGTGTCTGACTGCAGCAGAATCTCTTCCCGCAGACGTTGAACGGGGGCATTTTTCCAGCTTTGGTCATTATCATTAGCTGCCTCAGTGGCTTGCTCAATATCAACAGCCGTTTCGGGAGGTTGCTGCTTAGAGAAAGTTTGAGCGCGCAAAATAATCAGCTGCTGACTACGACCTCGTCCTAAGGGGATGCGACGCTTACCATAGCGCTCGGTAAACGCCATATACTCAGATAGCTCTAAGGCCGTTCGGGGCTGAAAATTAGCCTCCATTTGATTTTCTCGCCGAAAGGCATTGATGGCCTCGCTGTAAAAATTTTGTAGAAAATCTTCAATTAAGGAAAGTCGGGCCTGATAGCTAGTTTGGGTATATGGAGCTGAAATGTAGCGATAGATGATGGCGCTGAGCGTACTATGCAGCTCAATCCGCCCCCGTTCAGAGCTAAGTTTGTAATAGCGAATGCACTGATCGACTCGATGATTAGCGAGGTTAAATGCCCAACTCTTTACATCTCCAGAATCTTGAATGCGTTGGCTTTCTGTACAAATACGAAGCGATTCGCTACAGATGCGATCGGCGACAGCTTGACAGCTTCTTTCGGAGGTTCTGGTCGCTTGCTGAAGCAACTGCAAAACTTCGGTATTCAGTGCTTCTACAAGCGTTATGGATGTTTCCTCGAGCATTAGCAGCGTGGTCATGAGAGCTAGCGCATCCCAGGGATTACCTCACCTGAGCATAGACAGTTTTCCGCACGTTCTAACAAAAGTCAGTAATTTTCACGAAACTATCAAAAAAGTCGAATGGATATTGAAAAACAAATTCAAACTTTGATTGAGGAAGCTCCGGATCAAACGACTGGTCAGGCAATTGCGCTAGTAGCCCCTCTACTAAAGGAAATTGCAGGTCAATTGCCTAATCAGATCTATTATGTGCTCCAATCCCTCGGACAGGGGTGGGTGATGACCACCCTACGCGGTCGACAAGATCCTAAAGCGACTAAGACAGTTATATATGCGTATCCGTCTTTAGAGGCGGCCGCTATAGGGGTAGCGGATAATCCTCAGATGATGGCCCTACCTCATCCGAGTACGCACTTGTTGTTTCAGCTGCTGTCGCTAAAGCAGGTCGATAGTATTATTTTTATGCAGGAAAAAGGAAAAGGCCAGGGTGTCGAGGTGCTAAGAACAATGCTGGAACAGGTGATGCGATCGCAGCTGCAGCAGTTAGCTGAAAAAGGGGAAACACCAACGGATATTGCCTAGAGGCTCCCGCTCTATCAGCTTTTTCACCCTAAGCAAAGAAGGCTATTCACAGGCTTCTCTAGTTACCCTGTGACGATACTCAAACATATCCTTCAATCGCTGTAATACAAACCAACCAATCATCGGCTCACTGGCCCACTCCATCGGTAATGTAAACGTAATATCGTCCGTCAGCCGTGTTTGCTCACCCTCGGGCTCAAAGCGATGACGATGGGTCCAGGCATCCAGCGGACCGCTTTCTTGGATATCGGTAAAGAG
>JBCDFI010000379.1:0-5618 GCA_039178155.1 Cyanobacteria bacterium P01_H01_bin.105 | reverse complement strand
CTTACGTTGAGAAATGCCACCTGCGAGATAGGTCTCCACAACTTTCTGACGTAAGTCAATTGAATAGGGCTTCATACACTGACAATTTCATTCTGTTGAGCAATACTAGTGTTCTACCTTATCTGAGCGGGAAACGCTATATATATCCACTGCGCTGGATAGCCTTTGGCAAGAGGTACGCCGTAAATGTCAGGGTATGAATGTAGCCATTCCAATTATTGGTTCTGATCTGGCTCGTAGTGGACTGTCCCGTATGCAGTTAGTCAAGCTGATCATTATTTCATTTGTATCAGAGTCCAAGCGAAGATTTATCACACGCAAATTAACTGTGATGGTTTACCCGAATGATCTAAGTTCTGTAGACTTTTATGCTCTTCAAGATTTTCTACAGTCCGTTTGCTTTTGATTTATTTGAGTTGTGAAAGTAAATATATTCAACCATTATTGCGAATAGGGGCACTGGTTCCGTACAGTAGGATGACAATAAAGATTACTGTGTATAGTTTTGAGGGATAATAGCTACCAGTAAAGTTCCTCTCAATCCGTGGTGTTATGGATCTATTTTCCCATCCGTGTCCCGGTTGCACGAGTAACGATGTTCATCCCCACACCCGTTACACCACCCGAAGCCATGGCACACGAACGATTTATCACTGCCGTGGTTGTGATATTTACTACAGTGAAACGTTTGCGACTCCCATTGCCGGGTTGACCACCCCGTTGAGTCGGATTATCGAGATTCTCAAAGCGAGAAGTGAGGGGATGAGCCTGAATGCAACGGCTCGAACCTTTAGCGTCTCGAAGAAAAGCGTGATTGATTGGGAACGTCGCTTAGCGGATCTCAAACCGACCTTGATGCTCTATTCTGTGCTGCATGAATTTATTCATCAGGAGATAGAAGGCGATGAGCTTTACACCAAGGTCGATAAGAACGTTCCTCCCTCAGTGTCAGAAGGTTGGACAATTGTCCTGATGGAGCGAGGCAGTCGATTCTTATGGGAGTTGTCCTGTGGACGAAAAGACAAACAGCTGTTTGAGAAAGCGTTAACGTGCTTAGCCAAGGTGGTGGAACAAACTGATAGCATTAGCCTCTTGACCGATGGCGAACGCCGATATGGGAATCTCTTGTTTGAAATCTGCTATGACGTCATTCGGACAGGGAAACCGGGTCGTCCGAAAAAGCGCTTACCCGAAGGGGTGAGAGTGCGCTTAAAAAACAAGGGGTCTAAAAAGCGTCGAGGACGTCCCCGTAAAAAATATCAAGCACCGGTTCCTGAGCATCCTCAGACGAAGCATGAGGTGGCCGAGAACACGATTCATGCCAATCATGTTGAAGCCTTTAATGCCTCGATCCGACGACGTAATGCGGCCTTTCGTCGTAAAACCAATACCTATGCTAAATCCCGAAACACTTACAACGAACTCTAGACGTTTACTGGTTGGTACACAATTTTGTGCGTGTCCATTTCACGACAAAGGTGGTACCTGCCGTAAAACTCGGCATTTTGAAACTGGGCATATCTTGGACACAGTTGTTGTCTATTCGATATGCAGTTTAACCATTATCCAACAAGGGATAGACTATCCCCAGTAGACGGAACCAGTGCCCGAATAGGCCAAAACGATTCAAATTGAATAAAATTGGATGCGTAGCTCAGTCTGTGCCATATTTTTTAGTTCAATCAGACCGTGTATCAGTTTGATATTCCCTAAGAAGTCAAAAAATATTCTAATGGTTCTCACTCCACGCGAATTTAAGCATTACCACATTTTTCTAGCTTCACCTGGGGATGTTAGCTCTGAACGTGAGCATGTTCGAAACTTTTTCGAAAGATATAACCGTCAGACAGCTAGACTGTGGAATGTCCGTTTTGAGGTTGTGGACTGGGAAAACTACACTGTTATAGGTGTTGGTCGTCCGCAGGAACTAGTTACACAGCAAACTCTAGAGAAACATCGTGATTCCTTAGCATTGGTCATTGGCATCATGGGGCAAAGATTTGGCTCACCAACAGGAGAAGCCGAATCAGGAACCGAAGAAGAATTCAACTGGGCGATGGAACACCATCAAAATCATGGTTTTCCTGAAATAAAATGGTTCTTTCGTAAAGTCGATAAATTTGAGGCGCCGCCTGATCCTGAGGAAATCTTAAAAGCTGCTGAGCAATGGGCAAAGGTATGTGCCTTTAAACAGCGTATTCGAAATTGCGATAATCCCGTCTTCTATACTGAATACCTTAGTGCTGTTGGTTTTCGAGATGTTTTTGAGAATGATCTAAGTCGATGGCTCTCTGACTCTGCTCGTCCATGGGTTCCCACACAATCAGAATCCACACAAAGTATAAAAACAGGGCTGACACCCCCGAGTAAATATTATGAAAATATTGAACGGGATTTTCATCGCCTAGATATAGCTGGTATTGATAATGACCGCACATTTGAAATTCCTCTGAGTGAAATCTATGTGCGTCTTCGGGTGATGTTTGATGAAGATACGCCTGAGGAAACTGAAGCTCATGAAAGTGGACCTATTGCTATCCAAACGGCGCTGCTTCGATATAAAAAACTAGTGATTGTAGGCGATCCTGGCAGCGGAAAGTCAACATTTCTAAAGTATATTGCGTTGATGTTAGCTCGTTCTTTTTGTGAGAATGATTCTAGCATTGCCCTAGAAAAACTCTGCTTACCTGAACCCTTACCTGTTCCAATTTTTCTATCCTGTTGGGACTTGGCTGACTTCCTGAAACAAAAAGGGCAGGCAAGGTTAAATGAACTAATCGAATTTATTGTTGATCGTTTATCCGCTTATGACTTTTCTGCTTCAACTAGCGACGTAGAAAGTTTGCTTGAATCAGAAAATTGTTGTTTGCTGTTTGATGGTTTAGATGAAGTTCCAACAGATGCGGGTAGGGCAGCGGTCAGTCGATTGTTAGAGGACTGTGTTCAACAATATGCAGATAATCGGTATGTTGTTACATCTCGTATTCGAGCATACACAGGAGATACTATTCTTAAGGGAGAATTTACCCGCTGCGATATTCAACCCTTTGATGTACACGATCGTGCAGAGTTTATACGTAACTGGGTAGCGTTGTTGTTTCGCATTCTTCCAGAGACAGTTGGGGTAACCAATAATGAAGCGGCTCAAGAATTTAAGGGGCTTACCCATGGAATTGAAACTAGCGATCGTATTCGACCGTTGGCAGTTAATCCATTGCTTTTAACTGTGATTGCTATCGTACATTGGAACCGTAAACGCCTACCTGAACAACGCGTTGACTTGTACGATGAATGTGTTGATGTACTCTTGGGTCAACGAAAAGAAGCTCAACGTATTCAATACAGTCGCAAAATAGCTGACTTAGATATAGAGCACGAGGAGCAAAAATATGAGGAACGCGCTTGGGTAAGAAAACGGTTTGCTGAGATTGCCCTACATATTCTTCAAAAGGATGGTGATCGTGATGAAGCAACTAAAGCCGATATAGTTAGGCTTTTAATCCCACGCTTTATTGATCAAGGTGCTACTAATGAGGAACGAGCAGCAATCCGTGCTGCATCGTTTCTGGATCGCCAGGAATTACGTAGTGGTTTGTTAGTTAGTCGTCGAGCTCAGAGTTATCGATTTGTCCATTTGACTTTTCAGGAATATTTGGCAGCATGGCAACTATCGAACATGGATTTCGATAAAGTCACAGAAATTATTCAATCCAGATTGCGACTAGCAAAATGGTTCGAAACCCTACAGCTCCTTGGTGCTCAGTGGGCTAAAGAATCAGATGAGAAAGCTGAGCGTTATATTGCATGGCTACTAGACCATAGAGGTCAGACTATTAATGAGCAAGCACCCGTCGTAGCATTATGCGCAAATATTGTTAAGGACATTAGTGGAGTAGCGGAACTTAAACCCCAAACACGAAATCTCTTTAAGGAAGCGGTCGAATTAACCTTAGCTGCTTTTCGAGAAGCATCAAGAGTGAATGCAGAAACCCAAATTGAGATTCTTGAAGCTTTAGGACAGCTGGGAGCCGCGGTCAAGCCACATTTAATCGATGCAACAAAAGCTCGTTTATTTCAGGTTCGTCGCAGAGCAATCGAAATGCTTCTTCCTTATCTTTCAGATGACGAACTTTTTGATTTAGGGCATATTTTCAAGGATCGTAGTAAAAAACCCATCAAAACATACTTAATCGAGTTAATTAATCGGGATTCAATACGTGCTAAGCAAGTTATTGAGAGTGAGCAGATAATCCCCTCCAAAGTGCTAGAGGCTATTTTAGAACTTCCTATGGAAATGATTGTCTTTAGGGAAACTTTGACTCGGTTTTGCGTTAAAGAGAGGAACTTAATTAGCCAAAGATTGCCTTACTACTATTATTACTGTAAGGCTCTGAGTGTGCTGGCTGCGATTTGGCCAGATGAGACTACTCGCCAGCTACTAAAAGACTTTGCTGTTCAAGACAAGAATTCGGATACTAGAGGTATGATACTAAAACTAGTGTCTATAACTTGGCCAGATGAGACTACTTGCCAGCTTCTGCATGACCGTGCTGTGAACGACCCAGATACACATACTCGAAGCACAGCTTTGGAACTATTGCTGAATACTTGGCCAAATGAAGATACTCGCCAGTTAATGAGTGACTGTGCTGTGAACGACCCAGATATAGATAATCGCCGCATGACATTGTGGTTGTTGTCTAATACCTGGCCGGATGAGACAACTCGTCAGTTACTGACTAACTGTGCTGTGAACGACCCAGATTCGAATAATCGAAGCACAGCATTAAGGCTACTGTCTACTACTTGGCCAGATGAAGTTACTCGTCAGTTACTGAATAACCGTGCCGTTCAGGATCCAGATACATATACTCGAAGCACAATCTTAGAACTAATGTTTAATGGCTGGCCAGATGAAGATACTCGTCAGCTAATGAATAATTGTGTCATTCAGGATCCAAGTGCACATACTCGAGCCACAGCACGTAGATTTTCTAAGAGATTATAGATTTAAACGATAAATAAGAGATTTCATTATTGTCCTCCACAGGTATTTGAATCTATTAGCCAGGTAGCGATTGTCTTAGCTGTCAAAAACTTTCAAAGGAAAGGGCTAAATGTCTTCTAAGACAATCGCTACTGGTTTGACTGAGGCTGATGCTAATGCATATGGTGCGTTGCCACACTACCCGACTTCTTTAGCTCACCATGTCAAAACTCAGAATAGAAAACCTACTTCGTAAAGCCCTCCTAGAAGGTGGTGAAATGGCCTATGGTCTCTAGGAAATGAACTACAGGAACACGTTGACTACTGGTATCAAAGGCTCCTACGCGATAAAGACAAGTTTGTATTTGCGGTCACTGAGAATAACGGTGATGTTGCAATGGTGCTCATCATGTCAGATTTCAGTATTTGTAACATACAGTATCTATCCGTTATTTTGATGGCGACTGACTATCAGTACGATACTTCTTAAGTAGATTAGAATAGCCAAGAAACCTAAAATTCGTACTAAGCGAATTACAAACGTGCTCAGAAAATAGATAGGAACAGATATGAGAGTTCAACACGGGTATAGTGATCTATTGAGAAGACTCACAAATTATCTTTCTCGCGG
>JBCDFI010000378.1:0-5620 GCA_039178155.1 Cyanobacteria bacterium P01_H01_bin.105 | reverse complement strand
CCGTTAGATGAAACAATTGACTTTGCTCAATGAGCTGGTGAGTCTGTTCAACACTGGGAGATACCGTCAGCAGTTTACCGAAACACAGCAGCTGGCTGGGAATCACCCCGTCTAGGTCTGTAATCGCCGGGGCTAATAGTAGAGAAGGCTGATGCATAATCGATGGCTGACTATAGTCAACGGTCTGGCCAGTTAGCTGCTGGATACGCTTTTCAATCAGCCGCAAACGGGTGCTGAGGCAGGATAATCCTTGTTGAATCTCTTGTAGCTGTCGATGACACGTTTCACGGAGCCCCAGTTGTTGAAAGTAGTCTGCTAACACATCCGCTGGAGCACTCAGTAGCTCCAATAGCGTTACATACTTACATCCTAGACTGTGGCCAATCCAGGTGTAGTTAGCTGTCTCTACATAAACGGCTGACTCATAGCCTTTAGCGAGCGCCATTTCGATCAGTGAGGCTCGCAGCGTATAGTGCTCATCTAAAAGATCAATGGCAATTGACCAGTGGTGCAGGGTAAATCGAAACGGTAAAGCCACCACAGTGTAACCAGCTTCAAAAAGGCTCTTTAAAAAATGACGATAGGCAAGAGTGGGAAAGGTGCCAAATAAAGCTCCACCGATAAATTGAATCACCCCCTTAGGTTGAGGGTGAAGCGCCACCCAACTATGGGAGCACGGCACCAATTTAAATGGAGCATTACTCCCCGGTGAAAATAGAGCCATGGTTAAAGATGTATAAAAAGATTGCTAGAGCCGCTAATAATAGATATTCAATACTTTTGATCCTTACTCCATGACCATTCATAATTCCGGACATTCAGCTTAGCCCAAAAGTCTATAAAACGGGAGAAACAGGAGTACACAAAGGGGTACTAGACAAAGTCATTGTTTTTGAGTCACGGTAAAAACAGCCTGCATCAAGGGTAAACCTTGTCGTGTAAGTGGTCTGACAATGTGGTCTGGCAGTGTGGTCTTGACAACACTGATTCAGCTCAGCGTTTACAGTTGCTTCAGGGTTGGGGAGTTATCGTTCTCCCCTCTTTATGATTCTTGCACTGCAAGAGTCTGCATCTTCCACAGTGGGAATAAGTCTCTAAGCGAGGAGCTGCCGGCCTATGGTTACTCCTCTTTTTTTTAGCTTTTATCAATCAGCTTTTAATCATTAAACTCCCTGGGTTAAGCCCGCCACCTCCGGCAGCCCCAGCATGATGTTCATATTTTGCACAGCGGCACCTGAAGCCCCTTTGCCTAAATTATCCAATCGTGCTGCCACTAATGCCTCGTGGGTGTCATCGTTGGTAAAGACGAACAATTGGACCTGATTGGTTCCATTAGCTGCCTTAGTATCTAGGAATTTGCGATCGCGAAGCTCGTCTACAGCCCCTAAAGCATTGACCTGAACACAGGTTTCATTGCCATAGTAGTCATTCAAAGCCTCCCATAACTGTCGCCCAGTTGGCGGTCTATTCAACGTCCACAGCGGCAGCGGTATCTGTACCAGCATGCCCTGCTTAAATGCGCCAACCGCTGGCACAAACAACGGTGCATGGGCCAATCCTGAATAGTGCTGCATCTCCTCGACATGCTTATGGCCAAAGGTCAGGCCGTAGAGACCATAGGGATACGTGGGTTCGGACCCATCTTGGTACCCCTTATAGATTTCGATTAGCTTACGACCGCCGCCAGAGTAGCCCGAGATAGCATTGATGGTCACCGGAAAACTAGCAGGAATCAGTCCAGATACGACTAGTGGCTTCATTGCTGTTAGAAACCCGGTGGGATAGCAGCCTGGATTACTCACTCGATGGGCCTTTGCGATCGCAGCGCGCTGTCCTGGAGCCAGTTCTGGCAATCCATAGACCCAGTTAGGGTGGGTGCGATGGGCCGTACTGGCATCCAAAATTTTGACTGTCGGACTAGACACCAGTCCCACCACTTCGCGAGCCGCCCCATCCGGCAAACAGAGAATGGCCACATCCACAGAATCGATCAGCCTTGCCCGCTCCGCCACATCTTTACGTTTATCTGGCGCAATACTAACAACGGTGACATCCTCTCGCTGAGCCAGACGCGAATAGATCTGCAGCCCGGTTGTGCCCGCTTCGCCATCAATAAAAACCCTGGGCTGACCCATCTGGCAACTCCCAATAACTCTCTGATACTCTGCGTGTCATTCTATAGCGATTTTCTGACCATCATCCCTTCTCGTTATCCCGTCTTCTTTTACTCGTCCCCATTATCCGCTAACCGAGCCATACAACCGGGCATTCTGATAGAGAATTGCGATACCATCAACAATCCCATGGATTCCCCCGGCGTTTTACAAACGAATCCTCGACTCCTCAACCGCTACAGCGTTCAACAAACCTTAGGAGCCCGCCTGGGACGTAGAACAATCTTGGGCTACGACCATATCCACAATAGCCAGGTCATTATCAAATACTTATGTTTTGACGATCCTATTGACACAGCGGATATCAGACGCTTTCGTCAAGAGATTGCCGTGCTTCAAATCTTAGACCACCCGGCGATTCCAACCTATTACGACAGCTTTGAGATTCAGGAGCATGGATATCGCGGTCTGATGTTAGTGCAAGACTATGTTGAGGGCATATCACTGTACGCCTCAATCAACGCAAAAAGAGTCTTTAGCGAAAACGATATTCGTAACCTAGCAGGCCAAATTTTAGAAATCCTTGACTATTTGCATCGACAAAAACCAAGCATCATTCATCGTGATATCAAACCGAGTAGTTTGGTACTAAGTAATCCCTTTAGTCCAAATTTGGGACAAATTTATCTGGTGGACTTTGGATTAGTGCAATCCTTTGAGACTTCTCAAACAATCGCCGATACCCCCATTCTCATATCGGGAACTCCCGGCTATCGCCCACCCGAACAACTGGGCGACCGAGCAGTACCTGCCACCGATCTATACAGTCTTGGTGCAACTTTGGTTCATCTTGCCACCGGACAGCACCCCAACACATTGCCTCAGCGAGGGTTACGTATACTGTTTGGCCAAGAGCTAGGACATATGAGTCGTCCCCTTAAGTCTTGGCTACGCTGGCTCACCCAACCTAAACAACATAAGCGACCGACATCCGCGCAAGCAGCCCTAAAAGGATTAGAGCACGCTGATAATATCTTTACGCCATCTCATCAGCTGGGGTTAGCTAGCCTCAGTCAACGGTTTCATCGTACCTTGTTAGAAGCGATGGCTCCGGCTAACACTCAGCTTCAGATTTTCGAATATAGTCAGACCATAGAGGTCCTGCTACCGCCCTTAGGCTGGAAAAGCCGTCACTTTGGTTTGGCCGTGTTCCAAACAGCGATCAGCACGCTAGGAATAGCGCTGGCTTTAAAGGGGATGCCATATCTATGGCCACAGTTACTAGGATTCTGGTCTCGGTTCCTGGCCGTAATGGTAGGTCTGGGATGGACCCATTTAAATTTTCGCTATGCGTATAGGGGCTTCAAGAATGTTTTGTGTAGTCTGTTTCAGCAGGTCAGTATTCAGCTGTTGCCAGAAATTATTTTGCTAGGACATCGGTTTCCCTGCCGTCCTGTGAACTATCACATCAATACTTACAAACGAGATATTGAAGATATTGACCTCCAGCCCAATAGTTCTGTGATTACATTCTGTCTGCGGTGCAATCGTACTATCGCCGGACGGTTAAAGTATGCACTGTCGGCTAAGGCCCTGGGGTTAACCCAGTCAGAAATTAGCTGGATCTACGATATTTTGCAACTTTGGCTAAAGCAAACGGTTTCTAACAGCTCAGTGTAGCTGTAAAAATAAGACCAGCAAGGCATAGGGAGCAGTTTCACCTAAACTGGTTTCATCTGTACGCCCCTCGCCCGCTATGCCTCAGTTTGCTACTGCTCAGGATCAACGCTATGCCCAGGCACTGATGCAGCCTGCTCTGATTCGCATTATTGACAATATCCGTAAACAGTTGGATACCTCTGACTGGAGCGGCTCCTATCGAGATGATATGAGCTGGCCTGCAGAGACGACGGCTGAGCAAAAACAACAATATTTAACCCTTCAGGACATGTTGGAAACAGCTACATCTGAGGAGTATGACCAAATTCAGGCCGTTCTTTCTCAGCTACCGTCTCCTGAGCATATGTATACGCTGTGTCTTAAACGGCAGGATCAGCAACAAGAGATTGATGTGTGGCAGCTGTGCTATCGACTCTGTGATGCCAGCGCCACCAACACTACAGGCAGTAGCAATGGTCTCATCACTATCGACACTAGCCTGTTAAATCTAGACATTGGCGATGTGGATTGGATTGCTTTGGATCAAAAGGCAAAGCAACTGGTAGAAGAGACGTTTCAAGCATTGGGGTAACAAAAGAATGTCGCCACTCAATTACGCTACCATCGCCTAATTTTTTGGGCGTTGCTGATCTCCTATTTATCAATCGTTTAGCCTTTTGTAATCTGATTGACTATGGGTAATTGCTTACCACAGCGTCGACAGTAGACAGCATCACCTTCATGACCAGATAGACCACAGCGTTCACAGCTAGTCGTATTCACCATTTGGATACGATTAATATTTTGAATCAAACTGCCTACCTGACTAGGGATGAGGGCAATACCGGTCAAAATCATCATGACGGTCAGGGTACGCCCAGCTTCGGAGACGGGGGTGACATCACCATAGCCAACGGTGGTCATGGTCACGACCGCAAAGTACATTGCATCCAGCAATGTGCGAAAAACCTCCGGGTCAACGGGGTGCTCGACTTGATAAATGGCCCCTGAGTAGATAAATACGATGGCAAATAGGGTAAAGATGATGCGGGCAATAATTAGTCCCTCACGCCCTAACCATCGTTCTTCTTCTAGAAATCGGGCCAGCTTGAGAATACGTAACCAGCGAATTAACCGCAGCGATCGCAAATCAAGCACCCCAACTAACATGGGCAAAATTGCCACTAAATCTACAATGGCATAGGGGCTGATGACATAGAGCAGCGGTTGTTCAGCCGCCCATAGCCGCACGGCATATTCCACCAAAAAAAGTATCAGAATTAACCAATCAAGAATCTCTAGCCCCGCACTTACGCTAGCTGACAAAGGGTAGGTTTCAGCAACAAATAAACCGGCTGACATTAGGATTAGGGCTGCGATCGCAATATTTATCCCCAACCCTAAATTGGTCTCCGCCTCTTCTAACTCAGCCCGTATGCGTGACTTAAGCGTTGCCTGCGATGACCCCATCAGCACCTTAGATATAAACAGAATCTATTAAACATAAGTCATTTCTTTTATGAGCTTATGATTTACACATCTAAATCCTAGACTTATATCAATTCTTAAACTGTTTATAAATCAATTATTTATTTCCATAAAATCAGACTTTATGGCTTCAAAAAATTATCTAAAACCCTTGTTTAGAGCTGGTCAAAACTAAATCAATATTTTTATGAACAATCAAATGGCCATTCACTCTAGCAAATGACTTCGTTTTGTAAACATAGGAATGAGGATTTTATAGCATCCACATTTTCAATGGTGAGATAGCCTAGAGAGTAGAGTGTTTCAAAAGCAAGATCTCGTGTCCTATTCCGCTGAAATCGAAGTCCAGATGCAGCGTT
>JBCDFI010000377.1:0-5634 GCA_039178155.1 Cyanobacteria bacterium P01_H01_bin.105 | reverse complement strand
GCGTCAACTCAAGTCGGCGTTAACCGCTCTCGTCTCTAGCGCTTTACTAATATAGCGACTTGTCTTCATCTGGTCAATACCTTTCTCAAATTCTTTGCCGAAATATCTGGAACCGCCCTGAAATAAGGAGTTTGTGTGTTTTTCTCCTTACGTTTTGCATTATATTCAGAGCTTTTCTAGCACTTGAATAAATTTTTGAGCACCTGCCAGAATATATATCTGACTTGAGTGAGTCGGCTAGCTTTCTACCTACGCGTGTGAAAAGTCAGTGCAATTTCACTAGTTGGGGTATGGTCGGCTGGACAGACGACTCATTTATATCTATGTAGATAGAGTGGCTCCAATAAGGCAGAAATCGTGAATATCAATTGGATTACTCTGAACGAGCAATTAAAGCAGTGGCTACAGGAAGACATTGGTCGTGGCGATCAAACGACGCTAGGTTTGTCTAGTGTTGCAGATACAGATGTAAGGCATCGAGGATATTGGCTGACAAAAGCATCCGGTGTGATTTGTGGATTACCTGTTGCCCGAAGAGTATTTGAAATATTAGCTGATTTAGACAATAGTGCTAGTCAGATAAAATTTACGCCCTGTGTTGCCGAGGGCAAATGGGTAGATGCTGGTACTACCATTGCTCAGATGCAAGGCAACTTTGCTACTTTGCTCACAGGAGAACGAGTTGCACTCAATTTAGTAATGCATCTGAGCGGTATTGCAACAGCCACTCGACAATATGCCGATGAGATTGCTGATCTGCCTGCCCTGATTGTAGATACTCGAAAAACGACACCAGGCCTGCGAATTTTAGAAAAATATGCTGTACGTATGGGGGGTGGGCAAAATCACCGGATGGGCCTTGATGACAGTGTCATGATTAAGGACAATCACATTGCAGCAGCTGGTGGAATTGCCCAGGCAATTAAAAGTGTACGGTCCACTATTCCCTATCCGCTTAGCATAGAAGTAGAAACAGAAAATCTTGAACAGGTTCAGGAAGCTCTTAGCCATGGAGCAGACATTATTATGCTGGATAACATGACGCCTCAGGTCATGAAAACGGCAGTAAAACTCATTCGACAGCATAGCTCTGATATCAAGATTGAGGGTTCAGGTAACGTAACCCTCAAAACTATTCGTGAGATAGCACTCACAGGTGTCGATTACATATCGAGCAGTGCGCCCATAACTCGCTCACCTTGGCTAGATTTGAGCATGCAGCTACTTCAGCATCATGAAGTTTAGCGAATTGTATCGCCTTCGCAAACGGACAATTGCAAAATAACAAAGCTTCAGGCTTTTTCTGGTGGAGGGAGTCACAATTGATAGAATTCGCAGAACATATGGGATTTTAGCCACCGTGAGTCATCGATCAAGGCAATCAGCCAAAATTGTTAAGTTGAATATGTTGGACAGCGACTATGCGGCTATGGTCGCTGGTGAACCTATTGCTGATGAACGAAAGCAACGTTTGGAGGCCACTGACCCTCAAGCATTTGAGTATATTAGTCGTCAGATTTCAAGATATCGCTATGGTTGCCACACTCAAGAAGAACGGGATGATGCCCTCTACAATATCGGTACGATAGTTGGGTTAATGACACCTTCTGATATAGAAGATGTGAATGATCGACTGCGTCATACTGGACGTTTATATCTCACTCAGGGGGAACGGCTTCAAATTTTAAATTGGCTAGATGATGAGTTGGCCGTTTCATTTGAGCATGTCGTTAATGAGTGACCGAATCATTGTTGACGAATAATCGAAGGAATCTGAACGTTAATCTGGGATTATCTTTTCTATAAGGATGGTTTATTTTCAAGCCTGTAACTGGGAAACTAAATAGAGAAAATGTAATCCACCTTATTAATCCTCTTTAAGAATATGTCTGTTGCGGTATCTCCCCCAGCTACCTGTGGTCAAACGCTCCCTACACTCTGCGGCTGGGAGTCCTCTATCAAGGAATTATTAGGCAATCCTGACAGACCTGTATTCCTGGAGTGCAGTAATCTTAAGCTGAATAGTCTATCAGCAGGTTTTGCGATCGCACTCCACATGCACCAGCCAACAATTCCCGCTGGGCCAGGGGGAGAGCTAATCGGTCATTTGCAATACATGTTTGAGCATCACTACGAGGGTGACAATCATAATGCTGGACCGTTCGCTTACTGCTATGCCCGTCTAGGGGATTTTATTCCTGAGCTGGTGGAACAGGGATGCAACCCACGGGTAATGCTGGATTACTCAGGCAATCTGCTGTGGGGACTTCAGCAGATGGGACGCGACGACATTCTCGATAAGCTTAAAGGCATAACCTGTGACCCAAGATATCAGCCCCATGTAGAATGGCTCGGCACCTTTTGGGGACATGCTGTAGCGGCAGCTACACCACTACCGGATATTCAACTGCACATTCGCGCATGGCAGCACCAATTTGCAGGCATTTTTGGGTTAGAAGCACTCCAACGAATTCGAGGGTTTTCACTCCCTGAAATGCAGCTACCCAATCATCCTGAAGCTCTTTATATATTAGTAACGGCCCTCAAAGAGAATGGCTATCGCTGGGTCATGGTGCAAGAGCATACAGTAGAAATGCTCACAGGTGAAGGAATTCAGCAACCCCATCTCCCTCATCGTTTAATAGCTCGTAATAGCTACGGTCAAGAAGTCTCGATCATAGCTTTAATCAAAACCCAGGGTTCAGACACCAAACTCATTGGTCAGATGCAACCCTACTATGAAGCCAAAACATTAGGAAAAATCAATCTAGGCAATCAGTTAATTCCCCCTTTAGTTAGTCAGATTTCTGATGGAGAGAATGGAGGTGTCATGATGAATGAATTTCCAGGAGCCTTCAAACGGGCATGGCATGAAGCGACCCACGAGCAGACAATCAATGGCATCAATGGCACTGAATATTTAGAATTGCTGACTGCAGCAGGCATCACCGACAATGATTTCCCGACATGTCAGGCAGTAGGCCAACATCACCTATGGCGAGCCTTAGCGGGCAGTGACATTACACCAGACCGAGTCAATGCTGAAATCGCCAACCTAGCCCAAAATAATATCCTGTTTGCGGGCGGCTCCTGGACCAATGACCGTAGTTGGGTTGATGGATACGATAATGTGACTGAGCCAATGGAGCAACTGAGTGCTCGCTTTCATCAAGCCATCAATGAGGTTCCTATCAGTCAACGGCCTCACTTAGAGATGAATGCTAACTATCGACAAGCTCTCTTACACAACCTGATATTACAAACCAGCTGTTTTCGCTACTGGGGGCAGGGGCAGTGGACTGACTATGCGCAGACCATTTATCGACGGGGCTGTGAGTTTATCTCCAGAGGATTTGTTTAAACGGTAAGACCATTCATACGACTAAGAAATGTCTGTAGTCGTTCACTTTGAGGATTTCTCAAAATATCTCGTGGAGCACCGGTTTCTTCAACCACGCCTTGGTTGAGAAACATCACACGACTAGCAACCTCGCGAGCAAATTGCATTTCATGGGTAACTACCGCCATTGTCATGCCGTCTTCCGCTAAGGTACGCATTACTTGCAAAACCTCACCCACCAGCTCAGGATCCAAAGCGCTGGTGGGTTCATCAAACAACAAAATATCAGGCTGCATACATAGAGAACGAGCAATAGCTACTCGTTGTTTTTGACCACCGGAAAGCTGATCAGGATAGGAGGTTGCTTTTTCCGCGAGTCCAACTTTGGCTAAATAAAAGTGCGCTCGTTCTTCGGCCTCAGTCGCGGTGAGTCGTAAAACTTTACGAGGTGATAGTGTGAGATTTTTTAAGACGCTCATATGGGGATAAAGGTTAAATTGCTGAAACACCATTCCCACTTGAGCCCGAAGTTGCTGAAGCGCTTTAGCACTCAGATTAGTCGCCGATAGGTCAATATCATTAACGATCAGCTGACCACCGCTAATGCTTTCTAAGCGGTTAAAGCATCTCAGCAGCGTACTCTTACCACATCCGGACGAGCCAATAATAGCGACTACTTCGCCGCGTTGAATCTGACCATTAATGCCTCGCAGCACTGATAGTTCACCGTAGCTTTTCTGTAAGTTGGCGAAGTAGATTGCGGCTTTTGTCACAGGGATCCCTTGATAACTCTTTGAAAAGCATACTAACGCTGACCTTACGGTGAAGCTACAAATAACACCGTTTTTTAATTCCTGGTAAATTAAACTACATCTCTAGGTCAGATATTCGAGTTAAACGGCTCTTAGCGACCTATAACCCACAGTAGAGCCACAATCTATAATAATAAGGACTCAACAAGCATTATGAAACGGTCTCAATTTTTAAAGCATGCATTTTTAAGCTTAGGGGCAGCTGTTGTACTGGCTGCCTGTGGCGGCGGTGATACAGCCTCTACTCCTGATGGCGGTGACGGCGCAGCCTCTTCTGGTCCTTGGGTTGTCGGCACTGAACCTGCATTTCCTCCCTTTGAGTCTCAAAGTGATAGCGGGGAGCTAATAGGGTTCGACATTGATCTCATGAACGCCATTGGCGAGCAGGCTGGCGTCGACATTGAGTTTGAAAGTTTACCGTTTGATGGTCTTATTCCTGCATTACAAGCTGGCACGATTGAAGCGGCGATTAGCGGTATGACTATCACCGAAGAGCGGGCTGAAACTGTAGATTTTTCTCGCCCTTACTTTCGAGCTGGTTTGGCAATTGCCGTCGCTGAAGATGATACTGAAACGACATCGCTAGAGAGTCTTGAGGGAAAGACTATTGCGGTACAAATTGGCACCACAGGAGCAGAAACAGCCAATGGTATTCAAGACGCCAAAGTGAGTACCTTTGATTCGGCACCGTTGGCGCTGCAAGAGCTGTCTAATGGCAATGCGGATGCTGTGATCAACGATGCACCGGTGACACTAGATGCGATCGCAACCGGTAACATTGCCGGAGTCAAAGTCGTCGGTGAGCTACTCACCGAAGAATTTTATGGCATCGCCATGCCCAAGGATTCCGCTAACTTAGAAGCCTTGAATACAGCCTTAGCAGAACTGATCGATAACGGCACTTACGATACCATCTACGAAAAATGGTTTGGTACAGCCCCTGTCGGTAACCTGCCTGAATCAGCTCTTTAGAGTCAATCTTCAGTTTCCATAGAAGATCGTTACCCTCTATGGAAACTGAAATGCCACAGCTTTTCTCCAGTTACAAGACTGACAGGCAGTACTTCATTAACAGGGCCTCATAGAGAGGACCTAACTAACGTGGAATATATTATTGATGCTCTACCCGCTCTGCTTCAGGGTGCGGTCACGACGATACAGTTAACAGCTCTAGCCATCTTCTTTGGCTTCATTGGTGGCACTTTACTCGGAACGGCCAGATTGTCGAAATTTTGGCCAATACGTTTAGCAACTCGTGCATACATTGAATTTTTTCGTGGCACTCCGCTGCTGGTACAAATTTTCTGGATTTACTTTGGTTTTCCAGCGCTATTTAAAGGTTTGGGTATAGGCTTTACCTTTGATCGTTGGTCGGCAGGTGTTTTAGCACTGAGCCTTAATTCAGCCGCCTACGTTGCCGAAATCGTTCGAGGTGGCATCCAGTCAATTGATCGCGGACAGTGGGAAGCCGCCTCATCAATG
>JBCDFI010000376.1:0-5649 GCA_039178155.1 Cyanobacteria bacterium P01_H01_bin.105 | reverse complement strand
TACATAGGGCAGCGATATCACTGCCCGCTGATTTTACAGAGCTTGAGCGTTAGCCAACTCGAACGCGGCGGGTCAAAATTACCATGACCTCATTAGGGCGTCCAGTAGAGATGGGCTTGCTCCAGTCATTGGGTTCGGCGTAGTGCTTACTGTGCAGATCTTTGATAGTGAGCTGTACCCCGGTGAGACTGCCAAATACCAGGTGGCGGACGGTTTCGTATTGATGCTCGGGCAGCGGATCGGTGCCAAGCGTGGACGCAACTGCGCCCTGGGTAATATCGAGAAGCATAAGCTTTGGTCTCCAGACGTTTAGGAAGAAACCAAAGCTCAAGACCTAGCTACCCCAAGAATGTGTGCAAACCGGGGTAGCAATGAGATAAAGTATCCCAAGCCTCGGACTGCGGATTCAGTCGGGGGTTAGCCAGCGGTTAGGTGGTGCAACACCTGCCGCTGGTGCCAAATATTGAGCTTTGTAGTCTTGCCCAGAAGGGCGTGAAAACTAAAGTACCGCTAAGTCATTGGTAACGTCAAGCGAAAAATGTTGCAGTTGATGACAAAAAAGTTAAATGACGGACATGGGACTATTCCACATTTGTCCGTCATTATGACCCTTACTTTCTAATCATTTTGTTACCAGTAGTAGGTACCCACAGGAGCATCACCCACACCGACCAGATGTTGCGTATTGCACTCCAGGTCCTTAATAAATTGGTTTAGGCTATGTACATCGATGCTGAGAAGAGTATCATCTACCAGCGGTCGCCAGTTATAGATGTAACCAAGGTGAGCATAGGGATAGCCTTCGAGATCGGTACCGATTGGCTCGGGCGGACCGCTGACGCTATCACCAATAATGCGATGGTTGATAATGCGATTGGCAATGTTGCGATCGCACTCATCATCACTGGCAACCAAAGCATACTTAGCCCCCGGAGCCCCGTTAAAGGTGTGACCATAGATGTTTTGCCAATAGGTCTCCCTGGCCCAATAAGCAACGCAGGCGGCAATGTAGCCCCCCAGAGAATGGCCGACGATGGTGATTTTGGGATATTTTTGAAAGTCTGTCACATTATCCTGAAAATACTTCATCGCATTTACCAGACGCCCACCGACTTGACCGGAAAATGTAACTTTACCCACACCCATAGAAGCAAACGTTACCCAGGTTTTCTTACCTTTGATCTCTCGATCGATCATATTGCGAACAATGTTGTCGCTCACAGGCGAAGCAAGGGTAGCACCAATACCAGCATCGACAACAAAATCAGTCTTAGCATTTGTGCCACGATAGGCCACAATTAGCTCGTCAACTACCATGCTATTAGGATTTTTATCTTTGCTATGGGTGACACACATCGCTTGCAGACCATCGAAGCGCTTATCGGTGCGAATTGAGCCTTCAAGCAGCTTGCAGCCTAGGGGGTTAAGTTTATTCCTAACTTTTGTATGGGCTGCATCAGGATTGTCATCAAGCTCGTACACAGCTTGAGCGATGGTAGCATAGCGTATTAAGGCATCGTTGTCGGTCAAAGCCTGACGATGAAACTTAATTAAGTCAGCTTCGTCAGCGTCGGGCAGGTCTTCTATCCGCTCTTTAAGCATCTCAAGCTGGAAGTAGGCTGCAAGATCAGCATCGACGGTGTTAGAGGCTGCGATCGCAGCCATTCTGTCGATGACTTCATCAAAGGTTTTAACCGCCTCCATCATCTTGTCAAACTTAGGATTAGGTTTTTCAAGTACCTTTCCTGAAGCATTTTTGACCGGCTCTTTAAGCACCACTTCGGCATGGCCAATATTATCTTTCTTTCGCAAACGGAAGAACCGCACTTGATCCAAATTGGACTTCATCACCAGCGCTTCAATACCCTTAATATCAGCAGCTTCATCACTTTCTGAGTGAGCGATAAAAACAGGTTTTGAAAACGGCTGTCTAGGGTTATAGTTAGCAATCAGCTGATCGATGTCTTCAATCAGTCTGGAAAGTTCTCGGGCTCCATCATTATCCATCCGCATATAGCGGTAGGGATTTTCGCCAATCAGTGGACAGTCTTTATCCAGCACATCGGCCATAAATGTCCGCAAAAGAGACTCTTTAATATTGCCGGTACCGCCAGCAATATCTAAGGCAGCAGAAAAGAGATACAGTGCTCCGTTGATTCTATCGTCAGTTGCTGCCATGTAGCAGCTAAGTGCGCCACCAGTAGATAACCCACCGATCGAAACCTTGTCTGCTGCCTCTGAGGCAGTTTCAATAGCAAAGTTTACATTCCTCTTCCACTCTTCTAAAGAGACACCTTCCATCCCACTAGGGATGCTTAATCCATGCCCCTGCAGCAGCGGAATATAAACGTTGTACTCAAGCTCATAAAAAAAGTATTCGCCAATGGCTGTCATAAAATAGGGAGAATCCGTCAGACCCTGCACCAATACAATCGCTTTTTCAGGTCGAGTCTCGTGCTCAAAGATTCTGGGATAGCAACCTTTGCGAACAAGTTCATGGGAAAGATAGTCAAACTCGGTATAGTAATCTTCCCATTCGTTCTCGCCGATTTCTCGCTGGGCAACGGCTTCGATACTCCAAACAGTGCTGTCACCTTCTTTGACAGTGATATAGCCCTTATATCGGTCATCCTCAGCCAGCTGTTCGTCTTTTGAAGCAATATTTGTAATAGTTATGCTGTCGTCATAGTTAATAGGGTCTCCCTTGCTACCCCCTACCTTGTTAATAATCCAGCCTTGCTTTTTGTCATCGTAGTTTTCTTTCCAATAATAACAATCTCTGCTGTCTGAAAATTTCCCCAGGGTGTCGTTGTCTCCAGCCCTGGGTTCAGAAGTCTTGAGTTTAACCGTATCTCCTGAGCAAAGATGCTTTTCCTTACCGCTCAATTGCAACAGCTGTAGCGCAACTTTTTCGCTTCCTAGCTTTGGCCAGTTATAGCGGTTAGTCAATCCTCGATCAATCTCAGTTATATAGTCGCCTTCAGCGTTTTTTAGATAAATGGTAAGACCATACTTAATAGTGTTGACATCGTCTGCCATAATGCTCTCTCCTAGATTTATTTCTAATGTGAGTACTTTTTGCTTACTTTGACTGATTACAAGCGTAGGAACCTATCAATATAGCGATCTGCTTCATGAATGCTTTCGTAGCTGTAATTCTTGCGGCAATCGAAATAGATAATACAAAAATCGACAGCGCGGTTAGGCGTTTGTTGCGCACCTTAACTACATCAATACTTAGAAGATATCTATCAAAATACTAATGGTATACGGTCAGAATACATAGCAAGATATATCTCTCTTAACACACGGACCATGCCTGAAGAGGTTCTCAAAAAAATAATTTCTGTTTCTAAAAAGCTGCTGCCCCCTAGAGTAAATCCAACGGAGCAACAGCTTGTTTTAAGAACATTGTTTGACTAAGTCAAACGTTACTTACTTGGTGTCAAGTCTTCTCGATTAGGTATTTGATGGCAGCTGCGGAGCACTTCCACCACCGGTTAGTGTTTTGGGTTCAATGGGCAGCGGGGTCCAAGATTCAAACGCTGTGGGATTTACACAGGGAGCCGTATCCAGCCGAGTCTTGAGTTGATTGCTAAAGGCTTCGAGCTGGTCGATCATAACCTGACGGTCAGTCAGACAGCCCTTAATTTGCATCAGCTGACTCAGTACCCAATTGTACAGATGAGTATCACCCTCGTTAATCCGGGCAATTAAGCTAACCTCCAGCTGACTGAGCTGCGCTAGGTACTTCGTAGCGCGAGCATCGATTTGAGCGATATAGGTATTAAAGTCAACTTTGGCAATTTCTAATTTTGTTTTCTCCTCAATTAGGTTGGTAATCTGTTCAAGAATGGTCGAGACTACCTCACCTCTAAAGTCGATCCGAATAGTTTCTAGTTTGGTATCAATATTTTTCTCCAAGGTTGTAATACTGGTGCGGACATCCTCAACCTTGATGTCGATATCTTTCTGAATGTCAGTTTTGATGGTTTCAGTTACCTCAGTTGAAACCAGATTGGTGACGTTGATGTTTTTATTGATCTCAGTCGTTGCGTTGGTAATCTGAGTTTCGATGCGCTTATCAATCTCTACATTGACAGTTGAGATTTCAGCCTCGATAGTCTTTTTAATGTCTACTTTGGCAGTAGAAATTTGAGTCTCGATCGTTTTGTTTAATTCTGTTTTAACCTCAGAAATTTGAGCGGTGATAGACTGCTCAATCTCTGTTTTAGCGCTAGAAATCTGTGTCTCAACCAGCTGACTAATTTCAGTTTTAGCACTGTTAATTTCAGTTTGAACCAACCGCGAAGTTTGATTGAGGATATCGAGCCTGAGCTGCTCAATGGCAACTGCAAGATTTCCTTGGGTAACCTCTTCAATTTGGGTGCCGATTAAACTTTGCAGACGACCATCAAAGTGGGTAGACCAGCGACGGAAGTTAAGCTGAAGATTGCTTTCAAACTGTTGCTTAAAGGTGGTCATCATCAGCTCTAGGCGGGCCACCTGCAGGGCTAAATCTTTAGCCTGGGTTTTATAACCCGTCATTAGCCAGTTTTCTAGCTGATCCCAGCGACGGGCCTCCACCGTCGCGTCCTGCTCATCTGAAACGGTGACAGCAGCTTCTACCTTGGCGGCAATTTTTTCCCATGCCTGCTCTACTTGAGAATCATCAAAGTTAAAGGTGAAGCTAATCTCTTCGCGTGAACCACCTGAGCCAGAGTATACGTAGCTGCCACCGGTAGTTCTTGCTCCGTCACCGCCACCGCCAGTGACCACTGAGCCACCGCCACCGCCAACCGCATAATCAGTGCTAATGATCGGATCTACAGCTTTGCCTTGGGGCAAACCACCTGTGGTCTCAATGGACTCTATCTCCAGGGTTATTTGTCCCTCATTGTCGTCTTTAAAGGTGTCAAAGAAATACCCTGAAATGGTCGTTTTTTCTTTGACGTCTAAAACTAGCTCATCATTTAGGCCATTGAGAGAACACCAAGTTTGTGAAACTTCAACTCCAGTAAGTTTGGGAATAAATTTACCGACTTTAATCCAGAGTAAGGCCCAGGGCTCTAGATCAAACTTTTTGTTATCTGACCAATAGCTGGCGTTAGAGTCTCGAATTTTGAGCCGGTAGTTACCCGCTTCTAGCTCGATAAAGTTAGAGCCCCACTCCTGGAGACTTTTTAGAATACTGTCGCTGAGCACATAGCAGTTTTTCTGGCCATCGACCGTGAGTGTCTTGGGTGTAAATGTAGATTTTTTACTCTTGACTACAACCTCGACAGCACCACCATTATCTTGGCTGTTAGTATCAAAGAACAGGGCGCAGACAACGGTTTCTCCCTTCGTCTCTATTTGGATCAGGTCTTGGTATCCATTGAGTGTGGTCCAGGTTGTTCCAATTTCAGCTCCGGTATTCCTATTGATGAAGGTATTGCCATCAACACCATATATCCAGAGCAAAACAAAAGGTTCTCCCCCAGTTTCTCCTCGGTTGTAGCTAAAGCTCCCACCTGCAATTTGAATGTCAAATATGCCTTCTTCCAATGTCAATGAATTCGCTACATTCTGCTGTAGGTTATTCATCTCGCTAGGATCGATTACATAGCAGTTATTCTTAGTATCAATTGTTAAAAGACTCATCTCTCT
>JBCDFI010000375.1:0-5654 GCA_039178155.1 Cyanobacteria bacterium P01_H01_bin.105 | reverse complement strand
ATCCCGCTCATCCTCGCGAATAAACGGCAGAAAGACCCCTGACAGCGGCCCCATAAAAATATCCCGATGCAGATAGCGCGTCCGACCAGGGGTAATTTCTTGCATCTCAAACGAATGCTCTGTTTTTAACCCTGGAATTTTTGATACCCAGCGGAGGCAGCTACCGGGACGTAGTGTGGTCACCACCGGCTGAAATTCGGTATCAGCATCTCCTTCAATCCGCTGCATCGCCAAAAAAACTTCGCGACCTAGCATAAAGTTTGAGCGTGGATCGCAGTCATAGAGAAAGGTATTCCAATAGCGCCAGTCTTCTTTGCGCACTAAAGCATCCCACACATCGGCGGCGGTGGCGTTGATTTCAATTTCAGCGTAAAGGCTTGGCATAGTGAAAGGGCAATGGTTGATGAAGGGTCAGGGGTCGCGGGATGGTGCCGTCAAGGCTTAACATTTTTTACTACATACCCGTTCCCCACAATCCGAGGTTTTTGAGAATGGTCAGTTTGACACCGAATCCTAGCTATAGTTTAACCATCCGTATGCATGTGCCCAACCAGACCGGCATGTTGGCCAAGATAACCCAGGCAATTGCCGAAGCTGGAGGAAATTTGGGGGATATTGATGTCGTAGAACGGTGCCGAGAGAATGTTACCCGCGATGTTAGTATCGATGCCGCTAGTGCTGAACATGCTGAAGAAATTGTCAATGCGGTATGTGCTCTAGATGCCGTTGAGGTAGTCAAGGTACATGACCGCACCTTTAAGCTGCATGAGGGGGGCAAAATTCGGATGGAATGCAAGGCTCCGGTGCGCAGTCAAGAAGATCTGGCGATGGCCTATACCCCTGGTGTAGGGCGGGTATGCTCTGAAATTGCTAAGCACCCAGAACGGGTATACGACCTGACGATTAAATCTAATACTGTAGCGATTATTACCGATGGTAGTGCCGTGTTGGGCCTAGGAAATTTGGGACCAGAAGGTGCTCTGCCCGTGATGGAGGGCAAAGCCATGCTGTTTAAAGAATTTGCTGGGTTAGACGGCTTTCCCATTTGTCTAGATACTCAGGACACCGATGAAATTGTCGAGACCGTCAAGCGAATTGCGCCGGTCTTTGGTGGCATAAACCTGGAGGATATTAGCGCTCCTCGCTGTTTTGAGATCGAGGCGCGACTACAAAAGGAGCTAGATATTCCTATTTTTCATGATGATCAGCATGGAACGGCCATTGTGAGTTTGGCGGCTCTGGTCAATGCGCTCAAGGTGGTCGGTAAGGCTGCGCTGATGGGCGAGATTAAACTGGTGATCAATGGGGCAGGGGCAGCCGGGTTAGCCATGGCTCGATTGTTTAGAAAGGCTGGGGTAAATCACATTAAGGTCTGCGATTCGAAGGGGATTATTAGTCGCGATCGCACCGACCTCAACCCCCGCAAACAAGAATTTGTGGCTGACCAAAGTGGCACCCTAGCCGATGCCATGGTGGGTGCCGATGTATTTATGGGCGTTAGTGCTCCGGGTGTGGTCACCGTAGACATGGTCAAGTCTATGGCCAAAGATCCCATTGTCTTTGCCATGGCCAATCCGGTACCCGAAATCCAACCCGAGTTGCTAGATGGCATCGTCGCTGTCATGGCCACTGGTCGCAGCGATTATGCCAATCAGATCAATAACGTGCTGGCGTTTCCTGGCTTGTTACGCGGCGCGATTGACTGTCGAGCTGAGGCAATTACCACCGGGATGTTTTTACAGGCGGCCCATGCGATCTCCACACTGATTCCCGACAATGAACTCCGCCCCGATCACATTGTGCCCTCTGTATTTGACCCACGAGTAGCCACAGCTGTCGCTGCAGCGGTCCAACAGGCCGCCCGTGATGAGGGAGTCGCCAGAAATTAATCCTGGCCCACGTTTAATCCGTCAAAACGTTGTTGCACTCGCTATAGCTGGATGTCATCTACATCAGGAATGACATTCAGCCCTGGCATTGTATCCAAAACACAGTTACTACAAAAATTCGATTTATTTCGGAGAACTTCGCTGCTGTTGATCTTGGTGGGTCTATCCTCGTTTCGTTGAGTCTGTCTCATGGCATCTTCATCTCTCCTTTGGTCACACTTGTGTCATGACAAGAGACTTTTAAGGAGTAGAAAAAATGACCACCACTAAGAAGTTCACTACGCCTACGAGCCACACAACGGCCTGGATCGCTCAAACTTGGTTGTCTTTTATTGTGTCCATCTCGGCTACAGCGATCGGTATTATTTATTTGCCGGCAGATGTATGGTTGAAGGGATACCTGGGTATGGGATTAATGTTTTCTGTTGGCTCTACCGTCAGTTTGTCAAAAACAATTCGAGATCAAGAAGAAGCTAAACGGATGCTGAGCCGTATCGACGAAGCTAAGTTGGAGCGTTTATTAGCAGAATATGATCCATTTAAGCAGTAAAGTCACAGATGTTTTATGAGACATGGTGTAGTTTCACCATAAAGAAACCATCCATGTCTTGTTTGTGGGGCCAAACAGTTGCCCAGCCCTGGTCTGTCACATATGAGGCTACAGAAGAGTCTTCTGCAGGTGGTTGAATCTGCCAGTCAGGATGGTCGGTGAGAAACGATTGAATTAAATTCTGGTTCTCATCAGGATGCAGGGTACAGGTGGAGTAAACGAGTACACCATTAGGTTTAACCCAACCCACGGCGGCTTCAAGGAGTTCTCTTTGCAGGATGGTAAGCTCAGCAATAGAGTCTGGAGTCTGTCGCCAGCGGGCATCAGCGTGGCGGTGCAGGGTACCTAAACCCGAGCAGGGAACATCCAACAATACTCGGTCGGCAACAGCCTTAAATTCAGGGTGTTCGCGGCTATCGCCCATGATAGTTTCTATACTATTGAGCTGCAGACGCTTAGCATTTTGACGGATTTTGTTGAGCCGAGAAGAGGTGCGATCGCATCCCAACACCCTACCCTTATCTCCCATTAACTCAGCCAAATGTGCCGTCTTCCCCCCTGGCGCGGCACAGGCATCAATAATAGTCTCTCCAGGCTGCGGATCAACCAGATAGCTCACCAGCTGAGCGCTACTATCTTGGACCATCCACCAGCCCTCGTCGTAACCCGGTAGCTGGCGCACATTGCCCGTCGGTCCTACAATCCTGAGCGCATCTTGAATACCCGCAACCGGGTTTACCGTTAACCCATGCTCTGTCAGAGCGGCGACCACCTGCTCAACCGTTGCCCGCAGCCGATTTACCCGCAGATCCATTTTTGGAGCATGGTTAAACCACTGGCACAGATCAGCAATTTCATCGGCAGGCACTAACCGCTGCCATGCCCGAATAATCCAGTCGGGATAGCTGTGCAAAACTCCTAGCGATACTGCTTCGTCCTTGGGCAGCTGCAGCGGATCTCCATCAGAGCCTTGCACGCGAATGTACTGCCGTAGCATCCCGTTAACAACACCGCTGAGCTTCCCCAGCCGCTGATGTTTCGCTAACTTCACCGTTGTGTCTACAACGGCGTGCTCGGGCACATGGTCGAGATAGCGCAGCTGATAAAACCCAATGTGCAAGATGCGACGCAGGTCGGCAGGCTGTTGCTCTGCAGCTCGCTTACCAAACTGATCGATGAGTGCATCAAGGGTCCGCTGACGACGTACCGTGCCATAAATCAATTCTGTCGCCAGTCGTCTGTCGGCTGGCGATAAATCAAATTTGCCAATGTTACGATCTAGAGCAACATCGGCAAACGCACCTTTGTCAATATCTCGCAAGACTGTAAAGGCTAGCAGTCGTGCCGAAATCACAGCTATTTTTTACCCTTACGTTTGCGCACAGGAGTCCGATTATCCAAGGCTTCCTGAGAGCGCTTGCGTTTGTCTTGCCACTCTATAGCCGTTAGATAAATAACTCCTACAGTCACCACTAACAAGAGCAGTGCTGCCAACGTAGCTAAAACCCCATACGCCTGGGCTTCCAATTCACCTGTCATCTCACTAAAACCAGACCTTTAGAAACCGTTACGACCCCAAATTACCATCGAGATGGAGAAGCTAAAGAAAGCGACTAGTGCAACCCAACCGAGTGTCAAAATATCCATATCGACTAATTTGCGTTTCTTACTAAACTAAAAGCGCCGCTCAACCGGCTGTTTCTATCATACGGTAGATCAATGCCCGATTTTGGGGCGATGACAAAATTGACGCAGGACAGTTCATGCTGGCTAGAGCCCTAGACCCTGAACGAATTGAATCGGTAAAAGCTGGAATCGTTGCTGCTTTAGTAGGGATCTCGGTCAGTGCTGTATTTGTGGGGGTGGATAGTTTCCTTGCAGGTAGTGGGCCATTGACCCAAGCAGTAGTTATGCTGCAGGCTATTCGCCGGATAGTGGTCGGTGCCGTATGCTGCTTTTTATTTGGGGTGACCTATCGTTACATCATTCGTCAAGATCCCAACCCCCATCTGCGCAGCGGGGCTGTAGGTGCCTTTGCCCTCACTCGTAGCCTGAGTCAGCTAGAAACTATCGAGCTCTCAGGGCTGGCCAGCGTTGTGCCCTTGAGCATTGCTATCATCGAAAGCTTTGGTCTATTTCTAATCGTAAGACTGGTGCTGGACCTGGGGCTAAAGCAACAATGGTTAAAGCCATTTACGGGTATCACGGACAGTAAGCCGTAGGTAATGGTCGAGTGGACAGTAAGCGATCGCGTTTTGATCCCTTTTTTCCACCACCAGTTGGGTTATCCGTACCCCCCCATTGCCCCAGCTAAGTCTGTACAATCGTTAGAAGCAAGTAAAAGAACCCATAGTACGCTTAGGCCCTTATGATTCCTACCGTTATTGAGCAGTCGGGTCGCGGTGAACGCGCCTTT
The DNA here is from genome assembly GCA_039178155.1 of Cyanobacteria bacterium P01_H01_bin.105. GTDB lineage: Bacteria > Cyanobacteriota > Cyanobacteriia > Phormidesmidales > Phormidesmidaceae > Leptothoe. The sequence goes on along the minus strand of JBCDFI010000375.1, from coordinate 799 downwards.
GATATTTACTCCCGCCTTTTACGGGAGCGTATTGTATTTTTGGGCCAGCAGGTGACCGCTGAGTCATCCAATCTGATTGTGGCGCAAATGCTGTTTCTCGAAGCAGAAGACCCAGAGAAGGATATCTTTCTCTACATCAACTCCCCCGGTGGCTCTGTGTATGACGGGCTAGGTATTTTCGATACGATGAACCACATCAAGCCGGATGTCTCTACTATCTGTGTGGGCTTGGCAGCTAGTATGGGAGCCTTCTTGCTAAGTGCAGGCACCAAGGGTAAGCGCATGAGTCTGCCCAACTCCCGCATTATGATTCACCAACCGTTAGGCGGTGCCCAGGGTCAGGCTACGGATATTGAAATCCAAGCCAAGGAAATTTTATACATCAAGAAAACCTTGAATGATGCCCTGGCAGAGCACACCGGAAAACCTATTGAACAGATCACAGAAGATACCGAGCGGGACTTCTTTATGTCGCCTGGTGAAGCCGTTGAATATGGTTTGATTGACCAGGTAATTGACCGTCATGCTATTGGCGGTCGACCCACTGCAATTGAATAGGGGTCAAATAGGGAAAACGGCGGAACCTATAACCATCAGGCACTGCCCATACTAGGCGTTGCCTGGGTTTCTAGATAGAGCAAAAACGTCAGTAGTTCTTCATCCGTTAGCTGCTGACGCGATCGCTTATTAAAGGTTGTTTCTAGATAGTTTCGTCCTTGAATACTGCTCCAACCCAGACGCGTCATTTCTACATCGGTTTGGGCAATGATGTCCGATAGATCGACAGGGTGGGTGTCGT
>JBCDFI010000374.1:0-5654 GCA_039178155.1 Cyanobacteria bacterium P01_H01_bin.105 | reverse complement strand
AGCCCCGCTTTTGGTGTACCGCTAGAGGCGATTGGTAACAGTCGTCCCAGATAGATAACCGCCCGTTGATGTTCGCATCATCGAGAACAGAACCCGGCTTACGGCCAACTCTTTCCATTTTTTAGTTAGGAGGGTGGGCATACCCACCAGTTGAGCGTGAATGGTAAATGGCCAGAGGGCAAAAAATGATGGGCAATGGACCGTGGAGGACAATCCTCAACGGCAGCAGGAATTAGTAAAATTTGTAGCGAAATTAGGATTAGCTGATAGTGAGTCTATACGTTGGGAGCTGCTTCACCAGGCACTGGTAGATATTTCTAGCTCGGCAGACCACAACAACGAAGTACTGGAATTTTTGGGGGATGCGGCTCTACGGCTAGCGGCAGCAGAGTTCCTGCGGGAAAGCTATCCTCAGATGTCTGTAGGAGAAATGGCAGCCGTGCGATCTCAGCTGGTCAGCGACCGTACCCTAGCTGTTTTGGCGCGCGACCATAGTTTTGAACGATATTTGCACATATCTGCCAGTGCAGCTGGCGACCAGGCGGGTCAGAATTCACGTTTAGCCGATGCGTTTGAAGCCGTACTGGGGGCGCTGTATCTAAGTACCTACGACCTCAGCCTCATTCGTCCCTGGCTCGATCTTCACTTTCAGAGGCTGACCCAGGCCGTTAACGATGACCCCGCCCGCCAAAACTATAAGGCAGCTCTTCAAGAACTCACTCAGGCCCATAGTAAACAGCTCCCTGAATATACCGTCCAAGAAATTAGTCAGCGTCACGGCGATCTAGAACGTTTTTATGCCCAGGTTAAGTATCAGGGCAAGCTCTGGGGAGAAGGAAAAGGGCCCTCCATCAAACAAGCAGAACAGCACGCCGCTCAGCAAGCCTATCAGCAGCTGAAATCTTTGATTGAATAGCGGGCACAGGCAATCGTTAGTGGGCAGAAAAATGGAGCCAAGAACAGACCCAATTCAATTGGCGCTTATAGGGGTTGGCCGGTGGGGCACCCACCTATTGAGAAATTTTTTGGCTCATCCACAAATTCAGGTGCGAGCAGTCGTCGATCCCTGTGGCCCACAGCTGGCTAGCATCGCTCAGAAATTTGGCTTAGATCAGTCATTAGCCCTACTGGAGAGGTGGGAAGATGCGCTAGAAATTTCAGGGTTAGATGCCGTAGCGATCGCAACTCCGGCCATGACCCATGAGGCTATCGTTACCGCCGCCCTCCAGCGTCAGCTGCATGTGCTGTGTGAAAAACCCCTGACCCTTGCAGCCGATACCTGCGCTGCCCTCTGCCAATTGGCCCAGCAGCAAAATCGACAGCTGTTTATCGACCACACCTACCTTTTCCACCCCGCCGTTATTCAAGCCAAGGACAGCCTAGGTCGCCTGGGAACTCCACGCTACGGCTATGCTGCCCGGACTAACCTGGGTCCTGTGAGGCACGATGTTGATGCTCTCTGGGATTTAGCTATCCACGATATCGCTATTTTTAACCATTGGCTGGGGGCTTCGCCGAGCCGTGTCCAGGCCCAGGGGCTTAACTGGCTAGAGCATTCAGACCAGCCTCTTGCCGATGTTGTCTGGTGTCGTCTGCACTATGCTAGTGGGTTTGAAGCCACAATTCATCTGTGCTGGGCTAATCCCCACAAACAGCGCCAGTTGAGTATGGTTTGCGATCGCGGCAGCCTCATCTTTGACGAAATGCGATCCGATTCACCTCTTACTTTACAGTTAGGTCAGATAAACCCAGACACATTTTGTCCCCAAGGGTTAGACACAGTTTCCCTAGAGGTACCTAACCAAGAACCGCTCGCCACCATGTGTCATCACTTTGTCCAAAGCGTTCTCACCAATCAACCCTCTCCTCTATCCTCAGGCATTGTCGGCACGCACTTAGTGGCTATCTTAGAAGCTCTTTCCCAATCCATAGCCCAACAAGGAAAATGGATAGATATAACGCCGTTGCTGATTTAAAGGGTGCCCGGAGCTGTAGCATCGGCCCCCTATCCGTCTGCCTTCTGACCGACCAAGACTTGTTTAGCTGCGTCTGTCTTACCCTCTACAGGTGGCTCGGCCTCACCATGGTTAGCCAATAACGGCAGACTTACCGTTACCGACGTTCCTTGATCTACACCCTGGCTGTAGAGACCAATACTGCCCCCCATCAGTTTCATAAAGTTCTTTGAGATTGCCAACCCCAGCCCGGTTCCTTCATAGCTGCGAGTATGGCTACCATCCACCATGACAAAAGGATGGAATAACTTATGCTGATCCTTAGGATCAATGCCAATACCTGTATCCTCAATAGTCACGCTTACCCGAGGAGCCGGCACAGGTTGTGAGTCATCGTCAGCACCCACATCATTTACCACATCTATCTTGGCAGTGATGCTGCCCTCATGGGTAAATTTGACTGCGTTGTAAACAATGTTGAGCAATACTTGCTTAAGCTTGTCCCCATCCCCTTTGACCCAAATCGGATCTGATTTTTTAGGACGATGTAAAGACAAGCCCTTTTGTTGAATCTGCAGGGCCTCCATGTCCAAAACATCTTGAACAATGCAACCCAAATCCAAGGTTTCGAGATCAAGGCTAACTTTACCCGATTCTATTTTGGCAATATCCAAAATGTCGTTGATAATTTTCAGCAGATGAATTGCAGCATTATCAGCTCGCTCTAGAAACTCCAGCTCCTCTTCACGATCATCGCAGCAGTCATCTCGCACCAAGCGAATACAGCCAATAATGGCATTCAGGGGCGTTCGCAGCTCGTGGGATGTGTTGGCTAAAAACTCATTTTTTAGCTGGTTGGCCATTTGAGCATTTTCCCAAGCCTGACGTAGCTCTTGAGCCCCACCTTCCAATCGACGCAGCATCCGCTCTAGCACTTTGCCTAGATAGTCAAGTTCCCAAATGCTGCGATTCTTAGGAGCTGCCTTAACTTCAGATGATAAATCTTGTACCTGCTGAGTGTAATGAATCAGCCGCTCTACCGGTAACGAAAGACTGCGGGCAACATATAGTGCTAGTAGCGCGTTGGCCCCTAGCAATCCCAAGGTCAGCAAGAATAAAATCATCCGAATTTCACCCAACGCATGGAGCGCCTGATTGATTGGCGTTACTGCCAACACATTCCATGTTTGAGTCTGGTCTGTTGAAACCGGAAGTTTCGCGCCGCTGTAGCCGGCTAGCCATTCGTCGCCACTCTCTAGCAAGCTAAACAAATGTAGTGTATCGGCATTACCCACCCGGATACTGCTGATGATGCTGACAAACCGATCGGCACCATGGAGATCATCAACAGAAAGCCCCACCAGCTTCGGATTGGGATGGGTAACCACAATGCCATTGGGATCAATGATGACGGTTTTACCGACTAACGAACGGGGATTCGTATCTTCTAGCTGAGTAAACCCCAGCTGGGCAGATAGTGTATAGCGCAGCTGGCCCTCTGGATTGTAAATAGGTGTGGCCACGATCAAGTCCAGTAGCGAGGGGTGCATCCCTTGTTCTTCCTCATCTACCTCACGGCTAGTGTCAGTGCCAGTGCCAGTGCCAGTGCCAGTACCTGAGGCTGACCGATAAGGACTGTCTAAGTCCACTAAGTAAAAGTCGGATTCACCTGTGGGCTCCTGCTGCCAAGGAAGCTGTAGCGGTGTGGGCAGTAGAGAAGCATCACAGGTACTTGAAACGACGTTACCCGTTTCAGCTTCGGTCAGCTCCAAACAACCTACTGTGTGGGATGCGATCGCAGTGTAATGCTCCAGGACATCCTCCACCTCGTTGGTCTCTCCAGACTTCAAAGCTTGGCTATCAGCCAGCAACATAAGTTCAGATTCGACCGCTCGTACACTGTCCTTCAGACCGGTTGCCTTATTGATGGCACTGCTGGTTAAATTTTGTCTGGCAGTTTCTAAAAGACTCGAACGCGCCTTACGCAACGTAATCGCCTGACCAATGAGCAATACAGGCGTACTTAAAAGTAAAATACGCAGTATCAGTAACCGGCGAAATGAAAGAGGACGCTTAGCCATAAACCGCTAACAAACTAATAGAATCGTCGCTGATTTCAACAGGGAATGCAGATAAGACATGGGGTCAAAATCATAGATGACAACGAACCGAACCGCTGGCCTGTTAGTTTGCTGGAATCGAGCCAACGCTACTCATCGTTATCACAGCCTCGTCTATCTCGATGGTATATCCACTGACAAACCACAATGCACTAATATCAGTTTTCGCAACGAACGTACCCACGACCATCGTGTTATTACTGATACCGGTACTAACACCCATTAAGTTTATCGACTGGTCTTACCCAGCTACCGGCTACCCCGCCAAAAGTTGAAATAGCACTCACATAGATGAAGCCTTATCAAAGGTAGCTTAATCACTTGAAATTGAATATTTTCGGACATCATCCATGCTGCCAATGTTGATTTGGAAGCTGCTCTAGAAAATGAATCTCTCGGTCACGTTCGCTTATATTCGCAATCTGTTAGTCTTTCACAGCTTGATCCGTCCGCAGGGTCGGACACACCTATAGGGTTGAGACCATGCTATCCCCCTCTTTTACAACCAAATACGAAAATGTAAATCGCCCCCATATCACCACCATTCTGGCCATGAGTGCCGATGGCAAAATTAGTGACACCCACCGCACGGCGGCTAGATTTCCATCAATTGCCGACCAGCACCACTTAGAACAGTGTTTAGCTATTGCAGACGCTACCTTGTTTGGAGCCAGCACCTTACGGGCCTACGGCACCACTGCCTTAATAAAAGACCCAGACTTACTGAAAAAACGTCGTCAGAGAACACAACGCCCTCAACCGATTCAAATTGTCTGCTCTCGCTCCGGATATTTGGATCGTACTGCACGATTCTTCGATCAGCCAGTACCTCGCTGGCTACTAACCACCCCCCAGGGAGCGGCAAACTGGCAAGGGACAGAGCACTTTGAGCAGATCTGGAGCGCCTTCACTGAGTCAGAAGATAATCGTTTCGATTGGCAACAAATTTTGACTGAACTTAAGACGATAGGCGTTCACCACCTGGTAGTGATGGGGGGTGGTCAGTTAGTCGCCATGCTCATGGAAGCTGATCTCATTGATGAACTCTGGCTTACCGTTTGCCCGTTGATCATCGGTGGCCAACAGTCACCGACCCCCTGTGATGGCAACGGATTTTCCTTGGAAAATGCACCTAGGTTTACGCTGAGATCTAATCAAACCGTTGGTGATGAGGTGTTTTTGAATTATCAACGGCAGCGTTAGTATTCTTTGCTCCCCATTCTTTAGACTAACGCGCTACATTACCGTAGTGAAGCAATAGGCTATGCCAAGCAATGGGGAAAACCATAACTGAGTCATTGACCGACTACACGCTGCGTTGGGTCAATCGGATGGCAGACTTACCGACAGCTGACTGGAATAGCATGGCTCAGCCCCTCAAAACACCTTTTTTTGAGTGGTTTTGGCTCAATTCTATGGAAACGTCCGGCAGTACCCAAGCTGAGACAGGCTGGCTCCCTAACCACCTCACGGTGTGGTGTAAGGACAAATTGGTAGCTGCCGCACCGCTATATCTGAAGGGCCATAGCCGGGGTGAGTTTGTATTTGATCATCAGTGGGCTGATTTGGCAGAGCAATT
>JBCDFI010000373.1:0-5659 GCA_039178155.1 Cyanobacteria bacterium P01_H01_bin.105 | reverse complement strand
TTCGTGACGCTGATTGAAGTGCTCAAGGATCGTGAGGGTAGCTCGACGGAGATTGATCCCGGAGTCACCTCCGGTGATTATTTGTCAGGCTTTTTGCAAGGTACTCGCAAGGCCCTATTTGAGAACAATCGTCAGTCCATTACGATCACGATTCCTGAGGTGACGCCAACGATTGTGGGGGCGCTGATTGCTTTGTATGAGCGGGCGGTAAGTCTATACGCGGCGGTGGTCAATATCAACGCCTATCATCAGCCGGGTGTAGAAGCCGGTAAAAAAGCAGCCGCGAGCATTCTCAATTTGCAAAACATGGTGGTAGATGTGCTGAGTAAAACTGGTGGTTCTCTCACACTGGCTGAGATCGCTGACAAAGTAGGTCGGCCTGATGCCGTAGAAGACATCTACAAAATTATGCGACATCTAAATGCCAACGATCGCATGGTGGTGATTGATGGCGATGCCGGGAATCCTAGCACCCTAAGGGTGATGACTCGATAGAAGTGGTGAGACAGCGGGTGGAGTGAATACCATCCGCTGGTTATATTGAGCCGGTCAGTCTATTTGTCTAAACCCTGCTCAACCGGCAAAATTATAGAGAATTCAGTACCTTGACCCAGCTGAGAGTGAACTGTCAGCTGGCCATTATGTTTTTCGGTTACGACTTGGTATGAGATCGCAAGGCCTATTCCCGTACCCTTACCGACAGTCTTGGTCGTAAACTTGCGGTCAAAAATCTTGGCACACACCTCTTTAGGTATGCCTTTGCCGTTGTCACGGATGCGAATTTCTACCTGCTGAGGCTGAATGAGTTGAGTCCAGATTTTAATCTGTTGTGGATTTTTCTGAAGCTCATCAAAGGGGTTTTCCTCGGCAAGTTCATCAAACATATCGATGGCGTTGGCCAAGATATTCATAAATACCTGACTTAGCTGTCCTGGGAAACAGGTTATTTCAGGTAGGGTATCGTCATAGTCGCAGACTACTTGGATCTCTGGACGACAGTCATTAGCTTTGAGGCGATATTTCAAGATTAGCAGGGTGCTATCAATGCCTTCGTGAACGTTGGCGCTCAACCTAGTGTCATTATCGGCACGGGCAAACAGCCGTAGACTTTGGCTAATATTACGAATGCGATCGCACCCCGCACTCATCGATATCAACATCTTAGGCAAATCTTCCAACAGAAACTCAATATCTAGCTCCTGTCGCGCTTGGGTAATTTCTTCTCCGGGTGCTAGAAAGACACGCTCAAATAATTGAATATAGTCAGTGATATCTGTGAGAGCTAACTGTAGCTCAGCAATATTGCCACCGACAAAGCCGAGGGGATTGTTGATTTCATGAGCTACCCCTGCGACCAGATTACCTAAAGCGGACATTTTTTCACTTTGCACAAGCTGTAGCTGGGTCGTTTTTAGGGTTTCCAGCTGGGTTTCCAGCGTCTGTAAAAGATTACGATTTTCTTGAAAGGCATTGGAAATTACCTCAAACCAAGGCACCCAGATCTGGGGCAGTGTTTTAGGAATGGCGATTTCAACTGCCTGCTTTTCCTGTTCAATATGCTCCACTAGCAAGCAGGCAGGCCGAATAAAGCTGTAGTTTAATAACCGTCTGGTTGCCAACAAACATACACCCAAGCCAACTAGCGGAATGAGTGATGCCAAAAGACCATTGGTGGCAACCGTATAATAAACAGCGATTTTAGGAACAAAGAAAATTAAGTCCCAAGGTGTATTCGGAATAGCCCTATGAATCACTAAAAAAGAACCGATTGATTCGAGTCGATTATTCGGACTGCTCAAGATAACATCAAGATACTCTTTGAGTCCGGTGGGCAAAACAGACTCAAGCGTCGGAATTTCAGAAGCATTTGTTGATTTGAAGCCGGGATAGGACAACAGCTGCTGATTCGTATCTGAGATCAGAATCTTTCCTTCTCTATAGTCAAAATTCTGAATTACCTGATTCAGTCGCTCAAGGGTAATATCCATACCAACGATGCCGCGAAATTCGTCATCTTCATATACAGGGGCATTGGCGGTGACCATCATGCCCTGCCCCACTAAATCTAGGTATGCTTCCGTCCATGATGTTTGCCGTTGAGGATTATTTTCAGGCAACCCTTGGGTAAAGAGAGGCAGATCTAACATGGCCTGCTGATACTCAGCATCAGACGCATAGGGGTATAGATTCATAAATGATTGGGCTGAAAGGTAATAAACCCAAGTCACTTCTCGCAGGTTCTCCTTGATGCCTCGAAAGCTCGGGACTAGCCGCAGCGTCATACTGACTTCCCGTTCAAACGTATCCGAGCGATTTGCTAAGGACCCCATTCCTTGCAAATTACTAAAGGCGACTGAAAATTGTTTTGTTTTGGGTAGGAGCCGGTAGCGCTGTACTCCATTCTTGCTAAACTGCTGCAGTATCGGGAAAACAGGTGGATCTTTAGCCAACAGAACTAAGTCTTCTTCAGCATTGACCTGTAGAAGATGTAGCTGGTCTACAACCGATTTAATGATGCCATCTAGATTAATGGCATTTTCAGAGAATTTATTTTGAATAGCTGCTTGCTCATGGCTATAGACCGCCTGCCACTGCAACCCTAAAAAACTTAGGGAAATGAGTGCAACGACTAAAAAAGCTCCTGTAAGGAAATAGCTGTAGCGTTTGAATGGTGACATATGCTGTGCATGTCAAGTCAAGCCGTTGTCAACTTAAATAGCTGAGCTATTGACATTTGTGCTAAATTTTCCCACTTCCTATGATTCAGACCTCAATGTGCCTCATTTTCATCCTATTTTTTACGAAATTAGCACATAGCTATAATTACACCCAAGTTTGGGGCTGACCCGCTAACTAATTGTGGAAATTTCATTGTCAAATTCGGCTCACGCATTAGGAGCCATGTTCCGCAAATCAGGTTTTACAATCTATAGATGCTGTAACCCATTTGATGACTTTCATGGCTTTTTCGTCCGTTGTTCGTGCCCTGAGTAAGGCGGCTTTAACTCAAGAATTGCTGACTAAGCTGGACAAACAGCAACAGTTGGTACTCAATGGGTTACCGCGTTTACCCAAGGGATTGGTGGCATCGGCGTTGGCCCAGGATCGCCCTATGTTAGTTGTAACAGCTACGTTAGAAGAGGCAGGGCGCTGGACTGCTCAGCTAGAAGCTATGGGCTGGCCTAGGGTGTCGCTCTATCCCACATCAGAGGCATCGCCCTATGAGCCGTTTGACCAAGAGTCAGAGATGACCTGGGGCCAGCTCCAGGTATTGGCAGATCTGCTAAAGGACGCGGACAAACCCAGTGTGATTGTGGCAACAGAGCGAGCACTGCAGCCTCATCTGCCACCGGTAGAAGCATTTAAGCCCTACTGTCTACAGCTGGAACAGGGAATGGAGCTGAATCTGAAGGAGTTATCACGTACCCTGGCTACTCTCGGTTATGAAAAAGTACCGACGGTGGAAACAGAAGGTCAATGGAGCCAACGGGGGGACATTATTGATGTTTTTCCAGTGTCAGCGGAGCTACCGGTACGCTTAGAGCTATTTGGCGATGAATTGGAGCGACTACGGGAGTTTGACCCAGCTAATCAGCGATCATTGGATAAGATTTCGACACTGCTATTGACAACGACAGATTTTAGTCCGTTAATTGCGTCAAAATTGGACGAAAAAGGAGTGCTGACAGACCTGATGCTGCCAGAAGCTCAGGAAAGCTATGAACATGGTCGACGGGTGGAAGGTCTGCGTCGCTTTTTAGGAATTGCCTTTGACCAACCTGCGTCGTTACTAGAATATTTATCGGAAGACACGCTGGTGGCTGTAGATGAGCCGGACCAGTGTCGTGCCCACAGCAGCCGCTGGTATGACCAGGTAGAGACCTATTGGCATGAGGTGAATGAAACCCTGGGCAGCAGCGATGAGATTCAGCTGCCGGAGGCTGGGGTGCCGAAGCTGCATCGCCCATTTGATGAGGCGTTAGAAGACCTCTCTCTATTTTCCCAAGTGCTGCTGTCGGAGATTGCGGAAGAGGGTTCAGGGTTAAATCTGTCTAGTCGTCCGGTGCCATCGATTCCTCACCAGTTTGGGAAACTGGCGGAGACTGTGCGGGGAGAGTGCGATCGCAAACACCAGATCTGGCTGATCTCAGCCCAGCCCAGCCGGTCAGTGGCCTTACTGCAAGAACACGACTGTCCAGCTCAGTTTATCCCCAATCCCAAAGACTACCCGGCCATCGAAAAGCTTCATAATCAATATGTACCCATCGGCCTCAAATACTCTGGACTAGCAGAATTAGAAGGGTTTATCCTGCCCACCTTCCGGATTGGCATTGTTACCGACCGAGAATTCTTTGGACAACACACTCTGGCCACCCCCAGCTATGTTCGCAAACGCCGTCGCGCCGCGTCTAAAAAGGTTGATCCCAACAAGCTACAGCCCAATGACTTTGTCGTACATCGCAACCATGGTATCGGTCAATTCCTCAAACTAGAAAGTCTCACCATTGATACCGAGACACGAGAATATTTAGTTATCAAATATGCCGATGGTCTACTCCGAGTAGCCGCAGACCAAATGGGCTCTCTGTCACGCTTTCGGGCCTCAGCCGAGAAAAACCCTCAGCTCAATAAAATGAGTGGCAAGGTCTGGGAAAAAACCAAAACCCGCGCCAAAAAAGCTATTCAAAAAGTAGCTGTAGATCTGCTCAAGCTTTATGCCCAACGATCCCAACTAGAGGGCTTTGCCTACCCCATTGATATGCCCTGGCAACAAGAGCTTGAAGACTCTTTCCCCTACCAACCGACGCCAGATCAGCTCAAAGCTACCCAGGATGTCAAACGCGATATGGAAAGTCTACGCCCCATGGACCGGCTGGTATGCGGTGACGTCGGCTTTGGTAAAACCGAAGTAGCAATCCGTTCAATTTTCAAAGCGGTGATTGCTGGGAAACAAGTGGCGATGCTCGCCCCGACTACCATTCTTACCCAGCAGCATTATCACACTATCAAAGAGAGGTTTGCTCCCTACCCCATTCAGGTAGGGTTACTCAACCGATTTCGCACCGCCAACGAGCGCAAAGATATTATCCAGCGCCTAGCTACAGGTGAGCTTGATGTTGTTGTCGGTACTCACCAGCTATTAGGAAAAGCCGTAAAATTCAAGGACTTAGGTCTACTGGTGGTAGATGAAGAACAGCGGTTTGGCGTCAACCAAAAAGAGAAAATCAAAGCGATGAAAACCGAGGTGGATGTACTTACCCTGAGCGCTACTCCGATTCCTCGAACGCTGTACATGTCTCTCTCTGGCGTGCGAGAAATGAGCCTAATCACCACCCCACCCCCATCGCGTCGCCCCATCATGACCCATTTGGCTCCCTTTGACCCGGAGAAAGTACGGGCTGCCATTCGCCAGGAGCTAGACCGGGGGGGGCAGGTATTTTATGTTGTCCCTCGGGTCGAAGGCATCGAGGACGTCGCTGCTCGCATTCGTGAGATGATTCCATCCATCCGGCTGGCCGTCGCCCATGGCCAGATGCAGGAAGGTGAGCTAGAGGCAACAATGTTGGCCTTTAGCAGCGGCGAGGCAGACCTGATGGTCTGTACCACCATTATCGAATCAGGTTTAGATATTCCTCGGGTCAATACTATCTTGATCGAA
>JBCDFI010000372.1:0-5664 GCA_039178155.1 Cyanobacteria bacterium P01_H01_bin.105 | reverse complement strand
TTTTCGGCGGCTGGAGAGACTGGTGTCTCTGTAATATCCGGTGCAGCTATCTGGGGCACAGGTACATCCGACGACGCTGCAGTATCCGACGGTGTCGGAGTTAGGGGATCTGAGCTAGTTGGGACTACTTGGTTTACAGGTTCCACAGGGACTACAGGTGTGGCAATTGGAGTCACTGGGACGAGCGGGACAACTGGCTCAGCTGGTTTCGGCACAGCCGGTGTGAGCGGAGCCGTAGAGGCTGCGGGTACAGAAATCGGGGTGACGGGCGCAATTGGAATAACGGGGGTAGCTTTTGTTTCGGAGACAGCTACAGCTTTTGGTGTATCTGCTGCTGCCGCTAGTTGGTCAGCAGACAAGAATGCTTTGATTTTGCCTAATAATCGCTTGAGATCAATTGGCTTAGTGTCGTAATCATCACAACCGGCTGATATTGCCTGATCGCGATCTCCTCGCATGGCATGGGCCGTTAATGCGATGATGGGAACATTTTGTGTGTGAGTTTGAGCTTTTAATCGTCGTGTTGCTTCCCAACCGTCGATTACAGGCAAACTCATGTCCATAAGAATAAGGTCAAATGGTTGGGCAGATGCGATCGCAATTGCCTCAGCACCATCTATAGCCACAGCCAAATCATATCCACGACGACGAAGACGTCGACTTAACATATCTCGATTGAGTTCGTTATCTTCAACCAATAAGATTCTTGCCATAATCCCCTTAATTAACCTCAGCCTACAATTACTACCGGGTTAATCAGATGCACTAGACACCGTATCGATGCTAGAAACTGAATCTGTCGTAGGCACTGAGGTTGCCTTTGGCGACACCATCGCTTGTAGCTCAGTTATGAGCTCTTGACGATTAAGATCGGCTTTTTGATATACCCGAGCTACACCTTCTAACTGTTGCTGATCGTTAACTGTCAGCGCCTTTGCCGTTACCACAATGACAGGTATGTTCTGCCAGTTAGAATTTTGCCGCAGGACTTGAATAAACTCAAACCCATCCATTTCAGGCATCATCAAATCCAGGACAATCAGATTGGGCAAATTCTCATCTAGATACTGCAAGGCTTCACGCCCGTTAGATGCCAGTTCAACCGTCCAATCTTGTCGTTGCAAGAAGCGGCCCATAATTTCCCGTGCGTTGACGTCATCTTCAACAACCAAAATAGTGGGAGAGTTTTGGTTAGACAAATGGGTCTCCAAAACACTTAGCAAACGCTTGCGATCAATAGGCTTAGTTAGATAATCAGCCGCGCCCAAACTGTGCCCCATAGGACGGTCATCTACAATCGACAACAAGATGACCGGAATTTCAGAAATAACAGGCATTTCTTTGAGCTGCCTTAGCACTGACCATCCATCCATTTGCGGCATCATGACATCTAGCGTGATTGCATCAGGAATCAATTCACTCGCCAAGGCAAGGCCTTGCTCCCCGCTAGCAGCACAGACCACATCATAACCAGCCTCATCTAGAGAGCGACGCAAAATCTCACGAGCATCATCATCATCATCGATAACTAAAACCGTCTGTCGTGAAGATTGAGGCATCAGAAGATTACTCTCTGTAGCTAACTCACTGTCAGACGATGACGATATAGTCGGAGCAAAAAATGGTTTTCCCTTTGGATTAATTAGTTCTACAGTCTGTGGAATGACTAGCGAAAAGGTAGTGCCTTGTCCATGGGCACTTTCTACAGAAATGTCACCACCCATCATGTTGATAAACTGCTTAGTAATGGCAAGACCTAGACCTGTACCGCCATATTTACGAGTCGTCGAGGCATCTGCTTGGGTAAAGGCGTCAAAGATCTTTTCTACTTGATCATCTTTCATGCCAATCCCCGTATCACTCACAATGAAACGGAACCAAGAGCCATCATATACAGAACTATCGACCGTTGAGATCTGTTCAACTGTTAGAGTAATGTCTCCATTTTCAGTAAACTTACAGGCATTGCTCAGTAGATTAAATAGACTTTGACGCAGCTTTGTCTGATCGGCATGTAGCTCGCCAATATCATTGGGACAGAAAATTGACAAGTGATTGTTGTTTTTGTGAGCAACTGGAACAATTGTCCCAGAAATATCTTCTACCATCTCCCGGATGGAGAAGTCTTCCAAAAATAGCTCCATTCGACCCGCTTCAATTTTAGATAGGTCTAATACAGAGTTGATGAGTCCGAGTAAATGTTTGCCTGCTCCTTGAATTTTTTGCAGATCGGGTACGAAATCATCTTCCCCTACATCTGCTGCTTCTTCTTCTAGCATTTCGCTATAGCCGATAATGGCATTGAGAGGCGTTCGTAGCTCATGACTCATATTTGCCAAAAATTCACTTTTAGAGCGATTGGCATCTTCGGCTTTGACTCGTGCTTCCTCTGCCTCTTCCATGGCTTTCATCAGCTTAGTAGTCCGGTCTTGAACCCGACTATCCAGATCGCGATTGAGCTCCATCAACTGCTCTTCAGCCTGCTTTCGTTCGGTTACATCCTGTAAAAATAGTGATAGTCCATCACGGCCAGGATATCCTCTCACCTGCAACCATCGCTGAGTGGGAGCATAGTAGGTTTCAAAACTCACGACCGTTTGCTCAGCCATGGCGCGACGATATTGCTGTTCGTACCGAGCCCCTAAGGATTCTGGAAAAATCTTCCAGAAATCTTGTTCTAATAGTCCTTGAATACTGCGTTTGAGTACTTCAGCTGCCTGGGCATTGACATAGGTCACCTTCCAGCCCCGATCAACAGCAACAAATGCATCGGTAATATTTTCTAATACGCTGGTTGTGCGCTGAGTAGATTGTCGTAAACGTGCGACCAATCCATAGGCAATGATACCAATGAGTACTAAAGCTACCAAGTAGGCCGCATTTCTATAAATAGCAACCTGCCTAAACGCGATGCGACTGGACTGATCAAAGATATTTTCTAGTTCCTGAATATTCGTAGTAAGCGGTAAGTTTACGACTTGATCTAACAGGGCATCGGCAAACGGTTTACTATCGAGTACTGTTTGAGCTAACTCTGCTACTTGGGCTACGTCTTCTGCATTAGAAAACTCGCCAGCATTAAGTTTCTCCTTAACCGTATTCAACTCTTGCTCAATCGTGGTTACCAACTGCTCATCGGTAGCCATAATGTAGATTAAAACATCATCGATTAACCGTTCAAGATCTGCATCACTGGTATCTTTTAATTCATTAACTAGACTAGGTAGTTGAATTAGAGCGTTCTGTAGTTCTGCGTTACTTGCTTGAAATTGATTGACTAACTCAGTTTTTTCCTCTAATAGCTGAGCATCTCGGCTAATCAGATTTTCCAATTTTGTCCGATCATCTTTCAAAATAAAACCAGGCATTGCTTGAGCTAACTCTTGCTGAATAGCTAACTCTTCGGCTAGCGCTTCTTCTAGTGGCTCATCATTTCTCAGGAGTGTGTAGCGTTCCTTAAGCAGCGCTAGTTCAACCTCTGTGTCGCTCTCAACTTGGCTAGAGATTAAATCTGCGTACTCTTGATATTGGCTGACATTGACAGATTTTCCTTTAATTCCTAAAAATACGAGGAGAAGAAAAGCTACGGCTACGCCTGCTCCTTTAGATAGAGAGTCTTGATTCACTAGAATAACCTCCTAAAATTTTTATCTATATAAGGAGAGGGATTGTCGGTTCGAATCACAAGCGAGTTGCAACACGTGGATATAAATGAAATAAGGTTCAATTATTCAATGGCCATACCAAAGTGAGCGATGGTTGGCCTGCTGACTATGAAAATTTGGAGGTTGTCATTGGGGTAATATTACAAGCTTATTCAATAGAAAAATAATGAGGCAGAGTAATTCTTATCTACAGGGATTGGTGCCTATCTTACTTTTAACAAATAAAGATATAATTTATGGAGCCCTCACTCCATAAATTATCAGGGTTTTAATAATTAAGTTAGAGTACTACTTAAATATCTGATGAAGTCAGATAACAGTATCAACTTGCGTTTGTCATCATCGGATTTCAGCAGTGGTAAAACTTCTTTATAAAGATGCTCTAGAACTACGATTGGTTCCGGAAGATACATGTCTATAGTTAAGAACAATATATCGATTGTTACTCTCTATAGTGTCAACATCACGTAACTCAGGCCTTGATTCTGACATGCTCTAACAGATTACTATTGGAATAGTATTGGTTTCCTACTGGTTCGATACTATCCTGCTATTGGGGTAGCGTCGGCCTCAGCAAACACGAGCGCGCGCACTTCGTTAAGTAGATCTTGACGATTGAAATCGGCTTTTTGATATACCCTAACGACACCATCTAGACGTTGCTGATCTTTAGCAGTCAGTGTCTTGGCGGTCACAATAATGACAGGAATATTCCTCCAGCTAGGTGTTTGGCGCAGAATTTGGACAAATTCAAAGCCATCCATCCCTGGCATCATCAGATCTAACACAATCAAGTCGGGTACGGTGTGACTGAGATAGTCAAGGGCCTGTTGTCCATTGGCTGCGAGTACAACAGTCCAATCATATTGCTGTAAGAAACGTCCCATAATTTCCCTAGCGTTGATATCGTCTTCGACTACTAAGATTCTGGGACAGATTTGTTCTGGGAGCTGGTTATCTAAAATATCGAGCAAACGGATATGGTCAATGGGTTTAAGCATATAGTCAGTCACTCCCATCTCGTGAGCCCGGTCAGAGACTTCATTGGCTGACAGCAGAATAACCGGCACTTGGGCTACCCTTGGCATACTCTTTAGGTCTTTCAAAATGGACCATGCATCTTGCTCAGACAGCAGCATATCCAGGATGATAGCGTCGGGCAGCAGCTCATCGGCCAGCACGAGACCCTGCTGCCCGTCGACGGCACAGACAGCGGTATAACCGGCATCTGTCAGCCAGCTATGTAAACTCTCACTAGTATCTGTATCGCTATCGATAATTAAGATGGTTTTTTCTAAAGCTCGTCCTGATAATTCATGAATTGTCGAAAGTTCTGTTCTTTCGATTAAACGAACAGGGGGAGCAAAGAATGTTTCGTCTGATGACCTGTTTACTTGAACAGTTTGGGGAAGGGTTAGGGTAAAGGTTGTCCCCTGACTGTAAGTACTATCCACTGATACATCGCCTCCCATCATGGAAATAAACTGCTTGGTGATGGCTAAGCCTAAACCAGTACCACCATACTTGCGGGTAGTCGAGGTATCTGCCTGAGTAAAGGCCTGAAAAATTTTCCCCATTTGTTCCGGGGTCATACCAATTCCAGTGTCTGTAACTGTAAACTTTAGCCAGCTGTTGTTATGGTTTTGTGGCTCAGTGATTGCTGTTTGTTCGACCGCTAAGGTAATCGTACCGTTCTCGGTAAATTTACAGGCATTGCTCAGTAGGTTGATCAAACTTTGCCGGAGTTTCACTTGATCTGCATGCAATATTCCTATGGTGTCAGGGCAGGACAGAGATAGCTGGTTGCCATTTTTTTGGGCCAGAGGGCGAATGGTGCCTATAATTTCATCCAGTATGTTTTTGATGCAGATATCTTCTAGGAAAAGTTCCATGCGACCGGCCTCGATTTTAGATAAATCGAGTACTGAATTGATCAGTCCTAAAAGGTGTTTGCCGGCACCTTGAATTTTTTGCAGGTCAGGAACAAAATCATCTTCAC
>JBCDFI010000371.1:0-5664 GCA_039178155.1 Cyanobacteria bacterium P01_H01_bin.105 | reverse complement strand
ATGTTAGATGTTGATCATGCTGTTCGCTGGAGTCGAGACCTGCTCACAGAGGGTGGTGTATTTTACATGAATGACTTTGTTGGGCCAACAAAAATGCAATGGTCTGATACTACATTGGACGTGGCTTCACGGGTGCGACAAGCACTACCCGACAAGTACTTAGTCGATCATCGTAATCCTTCAAGGCTCTTGGCAAGAGCAGTAGTACGTCCAGATCCAGAGAAGCTGACAGCCATAGACCCTACTGAATGTGCAGACAGTGGGCGTATTATCGAATCAATTAAAAAGCATTTTACCGATCCAGAAATTGTCTTGACCGGTGGATCGGTTTATCATACGGCACTCAATGATGTACTTAATAATCTGGATGAATCTGACGACCGACACATTTTAGATTTACTGCTAATTATTGACGATCTATGTACGATGCTGGGTGAAACTCATTATGGGGTTGCGATCGCAACCAAATAAACTAACGATTGCCAGGGCCTTGAACTGCGCCGATAAAAGTTCGGTGGAACTGCACAGAGTTTTGTGTAAAAGAACCGAATCGCTTTAGTCGAGTCCGGACGACGAGCAGCTAAAAAACAGCTGCAATGGCAGCTCGAAGAAAATAGTCACTCCTGACGGAGTCAGAAGCCGCTCTCGATGCCTTTGCTGAAAAGTGGGATAGATCTATCCTGCTATCAGCCAGATCTGGATACGCCATTGGGAGAATGTGATTTCTATTTTCGAGACTACCCGATGGAGATTCGTCGGGTGATTTACACACCACCAATACTATCGAGTCCCTCAATCGCTCCTTGCGAGAGTTGATTAAGACCAAAGCGATCTTTCCAGATGGAGCCGTCGTCTGCAGACTGATGTATTTGGTGATGAACAATATCGCGAACAAATGGAATCGACCGATTAAAGATTGGCGAGCCGCTTTGTCACATTTTTCTATTCTGTTCTCAGAGTGTTTTTCTCTCTAAACAAACAGCGTCTCCACAAAGTTCAGATCACTCTCAAAAATCGATATCGAGAGCTCTCAAATCAAGATAACGACAGTTTTTTGCTGGAGTAGAGGAAGAGGAACTTGCAATTCCGTTAGCCCCTCTTAGAATCTATGTCAGTGCATAGTAGTTGAATTTTTCAACTTTGCCAAGACAAAGGCTTTATCAAAGTTTCATCTTTTATTTGAGAAATCCTAACAATAAAATTTTATGAAAGAAAATATGCTGGTACTCATAACACACTGATGCTTGCAACACATTTTAAAAACTTTATAAGGTAATAGACCATGGTAAGAAATGATGGAGATGTCGGCTTACTGGATGGAATTTTTGGTACTTCACGCGCAGATGTTTTTAATCTTGCGAATGGGAAGATTTTTTATGGCAGAGGTGGCAACGATCGGCTTGCAAATCTAAGAGGAACTCTTCCTGGCGGAGATAGCCTTAGTGTTTTGGCTGGTGGTAGAGGTTCTGATACGTATACCATTAATCCGAACAGTACAGTTGTTATTGCAGAAAATGGTGGTTTAGGAATTGACCGGATTGTTGATAATTTTTCTGGTGGTAATAGTGATAGCACCTTTTTCCTAACAATAGAAAACCGCCACTTGCTCATTGGTGATTTTGCTACTGATACGTATATTATCCTTCTCGACTGGCAGCAATCTGCAAATCGAATTGATGAATTTGTAGATTCTTTTGCTCGAAGAGCCTCATTCTCTGACATTAGTAGCTTTTTTTTGGCTAATAGTGCAGGAAACTTCTCCTTCAGTCAATTGCAACAAGGATTCTTTATTACTCCACAAGGAGGTCCACTATTCTCAGACTTCTTTGACCTGGACTTGAGTCTGGCTGGATTCTCTCCATCTACTGTAAATTCTGGAATCAATGAAATTTTTAATCGAGCTGTCAGTCAAGATGACTTCGTACTACGCCGGGGCAATCGCTATTTCGCTGATACGGATTTGGATGGCCTTGCTGAACTCAGCGTTACGTTTGGTCGCAGTACCGATATTGTCGAATTCGCTGACCTCAGTGGCGACGGTCAAGATGACTTAGTGCTACGCCGAGGCAATCGCTATTTTGCTGATACGGATTCGGATGGCCTTGCTGAACTCAGCGTTACGTTTGGTCGCAGTACCGATATTGTTGAATTCGCTGACCTCAATGGCGACGGTCAAGATGACTTAGTGCTACGCCGAGGCAATCGCTATTTTGCTGATACGGATTTGGATGGCCTTGCTGAACTCAGCATTGCGTTCGGTCGCAGTACCGATATCGTCGAGTTTGCTGACCTCAGTGGTGACGGTCAAGATGATTTGTTACTGCGTCGAGGCAATCGCTATTTCATCGATAATGATGCCGATGGCCTTGCTGAACGGAGCACTGCGTTCGGTCGCAGTACCGATATTGTCGAGTTTGCTGACCTCAATGGCGACAGTATCACTGATTTAGTGCTGCGTCGAGGTAATCGTTATTTTGCTGATACGGATTTGGATGGCATCGCTGAACTCAGTGTTACGTTTGGCCGTAGTGACGATGTTGTCACATTCGCTGACCTCAATGGTGATGGTCAAGATGACATTCTGCTGCGCCGGGGCAATCGTTATTTCCTCGATACAAATCTAGATGGCATCGCAGGAGGTAGCCTTGCGTTTGGTCGTAGTACTGACATTGTCACGTTTGCAGACCTCGCATAGCCATCTTCCGTAACAGCAGCAACTAAACTTGAGGGAGTCATCCTGACTGAGAACTTATCCTCAAATTCCCAGGAGGCATTCGCTTGCCTCCTGGCATATGGATGGCACCCCTCTATGATGAATCTGTGTACGATGCTGGGTGAAACTCATTATGGGGTTGCGATCGCAACCAAGTAAACTAACCATCAACTGAGTCTTGAACTCTGGTGGTGTATATGAGTTTTCGAGTAAAGCATGCTGACCAAGCTAAAACGGCTACTAAAAATTCTTAAAACAGAAGGATTTTTGAGCGTTGTTCAACAGATACGGCTGAAGGTTAGCTCGCCACGCTATGACCAATGGATCAAGCAAACAGAGAGGGAATTTATAGATGGGTTTGCTAAAGACTCCTCTATACTCGACAACTCAGGGCCACTGATTTCTATTCTGCTCCCTGTTTACAATGTCGAATCTATATGGCTGACAAAAGCAATCGAGTCAGTGTTGGCTCAACAGTATCCCCACTGGCAGCTTTGTATTGCCGATGATGCGTCCACGGTTCAAGCTATTCGTCCATTGCTTGAGCGTTACTCTCAGCGCGATCCTCGCATAGACGTTGTTTTTTGTTCACAAAATGGGGGTATCTCTGCGGCGACCAATGCGGCATTAGAGCGGGCTAACGGTGACTTTATTGCACTGCTCGATCATGATGACGAGCTTGCCCCCAATGCTCTCTACGAAGTCACCAGACACCTGCAAGTTTATCCAGACACTGATTTTATCTATACAGATGAAGATCAAATCACTCAAAAAGGCAAACGTAAAAACCCTTTTTTCAAACCTGATTGGTCATTAGACTATTTTCATGGTTGTATGTATACCTGCCATCTAGGTGTCTATCGAACCAGCTTGATCAGGGAAATCGGTGGCTTTCGTAGTCAGTACGATGGAGCCCAGGACTGGGATTTAGTCCTGCGCCTAACCGAAAAAACAAATCGTATTCACCACATTCCCAAGATTCTGTACCACTGGCGCACCCTGCCCACCTCCGCAGCTTCCGGTGCTCAAGCCAAACCGTGGGCCTACGCCGCAGCTGAGCGTGCCTTGCAGAGTGCGGTGGATCGTAGCCCTTATCCGGGTACTGTAAAGCCCCTTCCGGGCAAACCTGGCTTTTTTCGTGTCCGTCGTCATATTCAAGACACCCCCTTGGTTAGCATTATCATTCCTAGTGCTGGTACGCGCCTGGACATCAAAGGGACGTCGATATGTCTGTTAGAACAGTGTCTTGCTAGCATTCGGCATCTCAGTACCTATCCAAATTACGAAATTATTCTGGTAGATGGCTACGACATTCCAGAGGCTACGCTACAGCCTATACAAGGCCCTGATCTAACCCTTGTACGGTGTGATCAGCCCTTTAACTTTTCTCAGCGGATGAATCTGGGGACCCAGGCTGCCCAGGGCGATATCCTGCTGCTGCTCAATGATGATACAGAAGTCATCACTCCCGATTGGATCGAAGCCATGGTTGAGCTAGCTCAACAAAAAGATATTGGTGCCGTTGGTGCCAAATTATTTTATCCAAATGGTCGTTTACAACATGCGGGTATGGTTATTCTTGCCGGTAACCCCAGCCATGCCTTTCACAATGGCAATGGTAGCCATGACGGCTACCATTGCTCAAATATTGTCAATCGCAATTACTTAGGTGTCACCGGAGCTTGTCTCATGATGCGTCAAGACGTATTTACGGCTCTCGGTGGCTTTGATGAAAGCTTTCCCCTTAACTATAACGATGTGGACCTGTGTTTACGTATCCACGAGGCAGGATATCGCAATGTGTATACCCCCCATGCTGAACTGATCCATTACGAATCTGTAAGCCGGATGAGCGAACTCAAACCAGGGGAGTTAGAACGTCTACATGCTAAATTTGCTCACACTCGCTATATGGTGGATGATCCTTACTACAATCCGAATCTTTCCGTCAGACGGCCTTTTTTCCAACTAGCATGGCCTAGCGAGCGCCAGAACCGACTTAAAACCAGGTAGAAAACAGTTTATGTGGGGACGGTGACCGGTGAGTAGTGAGTCGTATTGTTCTTGAAGTCATGCCTCTTCCGAGCGTTGTGCCGAGCGTTGCTGCTATTATCCCTACCTATAATCGCTGGGCTAAAACTCAACGCTTTTTGCAGCAGTTTGTACGACAGTCGTATGCTGATCTAACCATTGTTGTTGTAGATGCGAATTCTCCAGACGGAACGGCCAAAAATATACGTCAGCAGTACCCTGATGTGGTGGTGTTGCAAGTTGACGATCAGCATTACTGGGCTGGGGCGACAAATGCTGGGATAAGCTATGCCCTCAATCGGACCTATGACTATATTTTGACCATCAATGATGATGCGATGGTGGCCTTTGACCATGTACAGCATCTTGTTGTGTTGGCTCAGTCCTATGGATTGGCTATATTAGGGAATCGTATTGATTATGTGACTCCGCCCGGTAAAGTGTGGGCTTTGGGGACACAGCTGATATGGGGCACTCCAAACTTTTTACGGTTGCAGTATCACGATGTTGACGTGAAGGATTTACCTGTCGATGTGATGGCTCAGAAGATTGTCTCGGTTCATACGCTACCGGGGGATGGGGTCTTGATCCATCGCAGTGTATTTGAAAAGGTAGGTTTGTATCAGTCGAATTTTTTACCCCACTACCATGCAGACTCTGAACTAATTCTTAGAGCCAAAAAGCACGGATTTCAGGCCTACGTTGCGCCCCACGTGGTGCTCAAAGACGACTTTTCTGTAGAGCAAAAAAAACAAGATTTAAAGAGTATTGCTGGGCTAAGGTATGCATTTTTTCATCCAAGGTCTCATCTTTTTTTGAGTGCGATCGCATACATCTTTTTCCGCTACTGCCCTTGGTACGCATATCCCAAAACGCTCTATTACTTAGCTATGCGGCTGTTGCTGTTGAGTAAAGGCCGT
>JBCDFI010000370.1:0-5687 GCA_039178155.1 Cyanobacteria bacterium P01_H01_bin.105 | reverse complement strand
ATGCATCAGGGACTAGCTCACGGGCTTTGTCTAATGAGGCATCACCGGTATAGCTAGCAATAACGTAGAAATTGGAACCGGTTACGGCCCCAGAGTCAGTCGTTACAGGTGCAGCAGGAGCAGAACCCGTCGGTGCAGTCGGTGCAGGTGTGGCCGCTGTTGTAGTTGTTGGGCTGGTGGGTACCGGCTGACCAGTCGCAGGACTAGTAGTCGGCGCAGGTAGCGGTGATTGGGCCGGATTTGCAGGAGCTGAGGGCACAGGCGCAGCGGCTGAATTACTGGCACCACCGTCCACATCCAACGTTACCAAGTCCTCAACATCATCAAGTTCTTTAAACTCGCGGGTCGATAGATCTGGCCCTGGTGGCTTATATCCATCGGGGTTAACATTATCTGGAACCGCAGCTGATTCAGACGGAGCATCCGGAACTTCGGGTAGGACCTCACCTCCGGTCATTTCCCCATCGGTCGTTTCAGCATCAACTGCTTCAGACTCACCGGCTGGCCACAGTCGCGATCGCAAATTTTGCACCTGGGATGGATAGGTAATAGCAAACCCGGCACCAATACCCCCCAGTAACACCAGCACTACCCCTGCCAGCTTTAACAGTCCATTACCCTTACGTTCAGGTGAATAGGGCTCAGGCACCGAGTCAGGCTCTGTCTGCTCATCTTCAATACTTTTCAGCAGCTCTTCAGACGATTCTAAATATCCATCCGTTGGAGAATCACTGGAGTGTATGGGTAATGCAGAGTTATCGGCCTCAGACTCAGCTAAAGCCGACTCATCCATCTCTAGAACGGATTCACCAGATTCACCCAAATCCGAGAGCGACTCCATATCCGGCAGGTCAATATCCTCCTCTGACTCTGAAATTTTATTTGTAAAGGGGTTGGGCGGCGGCGGTGGCGGCGACTGGCTCACCCCCCCTGGCATTGTTTCGCCAGGTACAGAGGCTGCCGACACAGAGATTAAGTCCAGGGTCTTACGCTGGGCTGCTCGCCGTGGCGGCGGCGGCGGCGGGACTCGACCATGGCGCTGACGTCGATAGCGAGCTAGTTCGTCCTCAAGATTGACATTAAGATTTCGCAAAACATTTTCTAGCTGCGGATCAATCTCAGTCTCAGGCCCTGAACCGGGTCGAGGTGGCATAGATGGGGGAGTATTATCTGAGGGAGAAGCCATGGGACACAGCTAAAATAGTTGGGTAAAAAGCGGACAGCAACCACTGATAGACCATACGTTAGCACGTTAGTTGAGAGAGCGATTTGTTTGCGAAAGAGGTAGGCATGGGATTTTCTGGATTGCGATCGCTCATTGGTGATATTGAAGCCCATCCAACCTGGCAGCGCCGACGGCAGTTTAGCCAGGTCGTCGAATATTGGCCCAAAGCCGTGGGTTATGTGGTTGCTCGCCAAACAAAACCAGCCAGCATTCAGCGCCATATCCTCTACGTCACTGTTGCCAATGCATCATGGTGCCAGACCTTAACCTTGGAGCGTCGACGCATCCTCCACAAGCTCAATCGCCTCATCAAAACACCCCTGGAAGACATTCGTTTTTCCAGTGCTCAGTGGCACGCTAGGCCCGTTCGCAAAACACAGTCCGTAAGCAACAGGTTTCAGGACCACCCAAGTTATATCGGAGAGACAGACACCGAAATATCACCTAAGCCAGCATCCACAAAGACACCAGAAGAAGCCTATGCCCTATGGGTAACTATCAAGAAAAATCAGCAAAAGCTCCAAGAGATTTGCCCAGAATGTCAGTGCGCTTGCCCTCCTGGAGAAATAGCCCGATGGACAATGTGCGCCCCCTGCATTGTCAAAACCTGGAAGTAGAACCTAATGCAAAAACAAACTAAAAAATCTTCTGTCTATAGACTTTTTATGATTGATTAGCCGCCGTATTTCTATCTATTTTCAAGATAATATTACTTAAGGGATCGCCTATTGATAGGCGATCCCAGCCAATCTAATAAAGATTGATTTATTTAAATAAAATATAAAGAAAACATTAATTCAGATCGTCAGCTCAAATGAACTTCCGAAGCTTGGTGTATCAAGCTTTTAACATTTTTAGGATATTGAATCTTGTAGCCTAACTAATTCACAATGACGGTAGCAAAGGCTTAAGTGACTCTCTTTACTATATTTTTTCATGAGTATTAAAAAAGGTGAAATTGCGCGATGTGGTGCCTGCCGATTTTATACACCTACTGGTCGTCGCGGAGGGGAATGTTCACAGTTGGCCGTACCTGTTCAATCTGTTTGGAAAACATGTTCCTTATCGGAATCACCGTTTCAAGAGACCAATGCAATTGATACTTCCGACATAGCGCTGGCCAAGATCGCTACAGAGAAACAGATAGCATCCGAAGCGTTACCGATGCCGGCAGGTCGGTTTGCAATCTCTGAGAAACAATTGGTAGTCAGACTTCCTCAATAGCTATTTATAGGAATGACTGGTCACAAACAACAGCGACTATTAATGGCTGCTAACTATGGAGGGGGGAACGGCTATAGTTACCGTTTCTCCCTTCTGTGATCAGGTTTCAGACTACTTTTATTGATCTTCTTTTCTAGGTTTAATTAGTTTGGTTGCACACTTCAGCAAGAATCTCGCCTTGACCCTCTAGAATCCCCAGGGCTTCTCCTCTAGCACGGACTAGCGTAGACGCCACACCCCAGGAAAGCATTCGGTTGTGTTCAGCAACAGCACCGCATCCTCGAAATGACACCCGAATAGAACAGTTCACATCTCCACAGCTTCGCAGGGCTTCGCGCTCGGCACTGCTAACGGATAGATAATTGGTCGCTACTCCCCAGTCCCCAGAGCGAGAAATGGCGATCGCACCATATCGCTGAGCGGCCTGGGCTTGGGTTACCAGGATGGTGCTCACTATCAATAGACCAAGAATAGTGGACTTTAACATGGGCTAATAAGGAACAACAAAACGGCTAATACAGCATTTAACTTGCACAAGCGCCAAATGCAGAGCGGCCCCGTAGTCATGTTTACGAGACCGCTAAACAGTATCCGAATCTACCTAGGAGAGATCATCCTTTTTATCACTTTCGCTAGCTCGCATTGACTTTTCGGTGCGGGCAAGGAAATCGGGAACTAACACTTCGCTAAACCCGGCAATAAATGCGATTGCAAAGTAAAGATACTTTGATTGGGCCTCAGCCTCGCTAGGATTAAACCCGGACACAACCACCACCTCCGACTCAATTAGTGCTACAGCCAGCAGGCTAAAGGCGGTACCGACCACCGGTTTAAAGAAGCCAATAAAGAAAGGAATCACCGACTGAGAACGATTGCGGTTTTCTAACTTTCGCGATCGCAGCATCACACTGACAATACTCCCCAACCCACCAGCTGCCAGCACCAGCTGGATATACTGCCATTCTTGAGACGAAAACAGCTCTACTTGAGAACCTTGAGACTCGCCTTCTTCAAGAATCGACGTTAAACCCGATGGTTCACCGTCGATCACAATATCGTCAGCACTATCGGATCTATCAGCCAGAGCTTCTGATATCCCATCGATAGTCTCATTATCAGTATCATCTATCGGCTGAGCATGATTAAGCCCGTGCTGATAGCCCACATCATATTGATTCGACAAATACATGCGCGCAGCTGTGGTGCTACCAATCAACAACGAGATTGTAATGGTGAACCAAGTAAGACCTGAGATTAACTGCGCAGCGGGAGACCCACCAGCACTCAGTACCGCCACCAGCGGATTACGATAGATTCGAATCTCGCGGGCAATACGTTTACGAATATCTCGTGCTAATGACACCCGCTCCGCCATAGACATCGCCGGAGACTGATTGTTTTTGGGTGTTGCTTCTGTCGGTAACAACAAGCTAACCGCCAGTTGCATCATCGGCATCAGCATTTGGTCGTTAGTAAGTTCTAAATGGGGGACTTGCTCAAGCAACTTACCCAACTCACGATAAGCAGGTTTCGATAGATGCTCAGACGCCAGTCCCTGCTCGATGCGTTCGATTAATTCTCGCGCATCCTGACGAATAACAAGATCAATATTGTCTATTAGGCCTGATGGTAGACCCATTGTATGTGCAGCCATTACTTGTGTGTGCATCCTGAGGGTGACAACGATAAAAGAAAATGAATGCCGCTGCGGATATTACACACCTGATTCCAATAGAGCAAACATCCTGATGGATAGAGATGTTTGCACATTGCATTGATATAAGAACACAATGCTTTTAGGGATACGCCGTTGCTAATTTATTTAGAAGATATGAATCAATCTGTCAGAAGTGCCGTAATCGGACATCTTGCAGGTGGAGTCATACTAGAGGTCAGCAACGCCGAGATACAAATTATCTTGATAAATGTGAAGGATAGAATAGAACTCTCCAAGGAGAGCGATAGAAAGCACCCAGCGGCAACACATAGACACTAGCCATCCGTTTTTGAAGACACTGTAAGTAGAGACCATTCTTCCAAGCGGCACAGGCTGAAATGACGCAATTTCGTTATAAGTAGGTGGGTTTTTCCCAATAGTTAGGGACAGTTTGAAAACTGATCACTTGCCAGGAACAATATGATTCAAATCAAGGCAATTTACGGTGGGGAAGTATCAACAAAATATGAGATCTCCCTTACAGATTCCTGTGATCTGAATCATTATTTTAGTCTCCCAAAAGAAAATTTAGAACAAGATCGAGTTAGTACGTTGCCTTTGTCAAACTAATGGATCGATGTTGAGAAAAACTTGATTACAAAAAATTAAGAGGACCTTATGAAGCCTCCGTGCAGCTGACCAATCTACTAGGCTGATAAAATCCATCAGTCTTAGGAGGTCGCCCATGGGAAGACGAAGTTCTAAGCGGTCTTTCAGGCAGTTATCGAACCTTTCGAAATCGTCCTTAGGTGACCAAATTGACCAATGCTACAAGCAGGGGCTCTATCAGCAGGCGCTGACAAAGTTAAAACAGGCGCGCAAAAGCGATCAGACCAGTGATATCCGCTTAAGCGAAGGCGATATTTTACTCGCTTGGGGGATTGATGACGCCGAACAAGGCGCGTATCGTAAAGCTGAGAAACCCCTGCGGCAGGCCATGGAGCTAGGAGCCATCGGCGAGAAAGGAGACGGCTACTATTGGTTGGCCAAATGCTTAGTGGAACAGGATCAGCCCCAGGTAGCCTTAGACCTTGTGCAAACTGCCTTTGATACTAAACAATTGCCTAAGCAGCAAGGGGGATGCTATCTCAAACTGTTGGTCCTAAACGATCAGCTAGATACCCTAGCCACTGTGATCGACTCCAAAAAAAATCGCTTCTATGCTGCGCCACTCCATTGGGCGCGGGGAGTGATTGAGCTACATCAACATTCCCCCAAAGCGGCCTTACCCCACTTCAAAAAAATGGGGAATCGTATTACTCCAGGAGATTGGCCCACTGCCTGGACAGTTTATGCAAAGCAGCAGGCGGGGCAGTGGGCAGAGGCCGGTCAGTCCTTAGGCCTTAACCAACCGTCATTTGACTATTCACCCTTTTCAAGGTTTACGTCAAATCGTGACAAACATCCGGCTATCATACGCCTGAAACTGTTACAGCTGGCCCATACCTTCAAGTACGATTTTTCCGAACATGTTCCCCTCGAAGGACAAGCACCGGTCGAAAAGCAATCCACGCTGGTGTT
>JBCDFI010000369.1:0-5701 GCA_039178155.1 Cyanobacteria bacterium P01_H01_bin.105 | reverse complement strand
GCTCGATTGGCTCCCAGCTCAGACTCTATTTGAAAACCATATTGGGAAAAATCAGGTAGACCAGATGCCAGAGATGAATCTGTGGGGCTTGCCATTCTTGCAATATGAGGGGAATTTATCTACTACCCATAACGCAGACTGCTTGCCTAATCTAGGGAAAACGGCATGACTTTAAGATGAAAACACATGTTTAGTCAAAAATGTGTTGATATTTCCCAAGGCCCAGACCGGTGATACTACCAAACGTTAAGAAATACGTAGTTAAGCTTATCCAACAAGATAGAGCTTGTTTCCCTATTCACCCCTTTTATTCACCCCTTTTATTCACCCGTCCTACTCCCCCGTAATTGATAGCTCATCAATCCAAACGTGGGGAGCCACACCGCTGGGGGTAATTTCTTCGTCGGGGGAGACATAGATGATCGATTGAAGCAGCTGCCGAAAATCTCCGGCGACGGTGGCTGACTCGATGCTAGTACGTTTGCCCTTTTGGACGAGCCAGCCATCAAAGGGGAGTGAAAAGGAGCCCTGCAGGGCATTTACCCCAGCGTGGAGAGCCTGTAAATCATCAATTAAAACAACGTTTTCGGCGTCTTCTAAGCTGTAGCTGGCTGCAGCTGGCTGACCCTGGGTGATATGCAGAAAATTGCTGCCAACGCTGACCTTAGCGCCGATGCTGGCGTGGCCTGTGGGTTTTGCACCCATACGTTTGGCCGTACCGGCGCTGTGTAAAAAGTTGGTGAGCACGCCATTTTCAATAATTGACAGACGCCGGGTGGGAGTGCCTTCACCATCAAAGGTTTCAGGGCTGATATTGCCTGGATGCAGGGCATCGTCATAAACCGATAGCAGCGGTGAGGCAACGGCGGTATCTAAACTTTCAGCTGTAGACAGGCTACGCTTGTCTAGAATGCTTTGGGCATTGTACAAATTACCAAACGCCCGCATCAGACTTAGAAAGGCATCGGGTGAAAAGACGACGCGGTATTTACCTGACTCAATCTTTTCGTAATCTAGGTGGCTGAGGGTTTTATCCGTAGCTTCTTGGAGACAGCCGTCGATATCGAGGGCCTCGGTACCAACACCCACCCGAACGGCATGACCAGAACGAGGTTTACGTCCTTCTTGTTCTGTCTTGGTGTAGAGATATACCGAGGCCGAGGTGCGTTCGGCACTGCGCTCAGCTCCATCGCTGTTGACGTAAAAATGCTCGCTGGTGTTTTGGGCAAGACCGTTGTAAGGGACACTTGCGATCGCATCATGGGCATTCAGCAACGCCTGCTCAGCCGTTACCAACTGCTCAATCAACGTACCTACCGGAGCCGGTTCAGCCAGAGCGATCTCCAACTCTGGCAGCGGAGCCGTCGCCTCGGGACTAAAGTCAGGAATATTCTCAGTGGCCCCAAATGCGCTAGCCTCAGCCGCTGTTTTTAGAGCCAATTCCAAACCGCGCTCATCCACATCGGTGGTAGACGTAATCCCCAAGCGACCCTGATCGTTCCAAACCCGCACTGTGACACTGGCCCGGTTTGATGCTTTTACCTGTTTAGGTTCGCCTTTATCCACCTGCACGCTGGTGCTATCGGTGGTGGCACCGTAGATGTCGTATTTAGTAATACCAAGACGCTGGGCAATCGTTTGAGCGTTAGCAGAGATTTCGGTAACTTTGGCCATGGGTTAACAATAACAACGAGATATTTGAAGAGACTTATGCAGAAAGCGGGTTCTTAGTGTCTAGAGATTTGAGGTAGGTGTTACTACCTTAAGAACCCGCTTTCTATGGGAGGTGAGCGTCTCCTTATCGACCACCCACCGTAATGCTGTCCACCTTGAGATGAGGCTGACCGACCGTTACATAGACATTGCCGCTGATAGAGCCGCAAAAACCAGGAGCCAGACTCAAATCTTGTGAGCACATGGAAATCTTTTGCATAATATCCACAGCTTCTCCAATGAGCGTTGCCCCCTTGAGCGGGCGTGCAACCTTGCCATTCTCAATCAGATAGGCTTCATCCACAGCAAAGTTAAACTGCCCAGTGGCCCCGACGCTGCCGCCGCCCATTTTCTTGCAGTAAATACCCCGATCTACAGAAGCAAACAGATCGTCCAAACTATGGTCACCGGTATCAATAAACGTGTTGCGCATGCGAGATGCTGCCGAAAACGTATAGTTCTGACGACGACCGCTGCCAGTACGAGGGTGGCCAGTTCGTACAGACCCAGCCCGGTCAGATAGAAAATTCTTCAGCACCCCGTTTTCGATCAGCAAAGTGCGTTGGGCAGGCATCCCTTCATCATCCATATCGATGGTGCCAAAGGATTCATTGGAGCGGCCCTCATCCCAGGCAGTTAGGCTCTCATGGGCAATCTTTTCACCCTTTTTATCCATAAAGGGAGTCGTACCCCGTTCAATCTGGGTGGTTTCTAGCAGGTGACCACAGGCTTCATGGAAAATCACACCGCCAAAATGGTTAGCCATAATGATGGGATAGTTTCCAGACTCAACATAGTCGGCATAGAGCATTTTGCCCGCCGACTCAGCCAACTCTTCAGCCGTGGTGCCATAGTCCCACGCAGTTAGGAAACTAGGGTCGCTGGTGTTGCCCAGCCGCTGACCAATGGAAGAGCGATGATCGCCATCAGCACAGAGTACGTTAGCCCCGACAGACTGAGTCAGTCGAATATCACGGGCAAACGTGCCGTCACTGCTAGCCACCAGCACCTCTTGCCAGTCCCTAAAATAGGCCGCGCGTCGGGCCTGTAAATGCTTGGCTGCTTTCTCAACCGAGGCATTGGCCCCCAAAAGCACATCTCCCATTACCTGCATTGAGCTGCAGTTGGTCAGCCAGTTTTCCTTCGTTTTGGCATAGTCGCGAAACATTTCCAGGGTGACCTCTGGCACATAGGCCGAGGTAGCTGGCAGCAGCAGTCCCATGATGGACAGACCTTTCTCTAGCGCTGCTTTAAGCCCGTGAAAGCTAACATCATTAGTGCTGACATAGCAGTCGGCCTTACCCTTAAACACCCGCACCCCGGCTCCCGTGGTCAGACTGGGGGAGATGCTAGTAATCGCGTCATCTTCGGCTAGACAACTAATATAGTTGCGCCGCTCTAGGAAAAATTCAATAAAGTCAGCCCCAGCGGCTCGTCCTAACCCGAGTAGCGTCGATAGAGGCGCAGCCCAAGTCGCATCAAAGCGATCAGTGGTGGCCTGATAGGTTTGGTTGGGAATTTCCTGTAGCCGTAGGGATGGCAGTGGCGGAACAGCAAGGGTCATAGCAGTTGCCTAGCTCTCTCAAAACATGGGTGAATCTTCATCAGTCTAGCGCATGGGTTTAATTAGCGGTTTGGCTCGCTGATGTAGTCATCTAAGGGATTCCTCATGGGCTCCTCTGTCAATTTTCAGGATGGGTTTAGACAGGTTTTGTATGATTAAACACCAGGGGGATAGCCCATCAAGCGGGCTACCTACACTATTCAGTGCGCGTCTGTCATTCTCTATGGGAATCAAATCTATATAGCTGTTTACAACGTTGTTGTGGTTGACCGTAACTGTGGTTAGTATTTTGCAGACGTCACTGGGATTGTTAAAATCTCGCCTGTCTCGAAAAATTGTGATGTCGATTTTTCTGAGTTTGGCTGTTATTGAATTTGCCGTTTTTATTCCGTCCTATCGTCAGCGGCGGGCCGACAAGCTGAGGGAATTGGAGACCATCTCTCAGGAAGTACTGTTTACAATCAAGACAAATGTGATGGCAGATATGCTATCCACATCACTTTTAGCTGAGGCCCAAGCTACCCTAAGACCCGACTCGATCATTTTAGGAGCTGCACTGTATAACGAAGCAGGGCAGCTGCTCGACTCGTTTGGAGAAGTCCCTTCCCTGGCGATTCCTTCCAGCGGTCTGACCGACGTTGCTACCCAGCTGATCGATTCAGGGACTCGTTATGATGTGGCATGGCCCAGTAAACAGTTTCAGGATCGCTATATCCTGGTCATTCGCCATGATGCCACATCTGTTAGACGCTACATGGTGCAATACTCTGTTCTAATTTTTCTGATTGTTGTTGTTATTTCTGCTTTTGTCACTCTAGTGACTATCTTTATGCTAGAGCGCATGTTGATCAATCCGCTGTTGCTGCTGCGGAACGATCTGTGTCAGGCCGCTGGTGTGGTTGATCGGCCTCAGCTAGCCGAGTTTAAAAGTCTTAAACAGGCGCAGCAAGATGAGCTAGGTGAGGTGATTCGAGCATTTGCCTTTATGTTTGGACAAATTTCTCAGGAAGTGCAGGAACGTCAGCAAGCAGAATTAGCTCTGAGGAGCGAACAGGAGAAAACCGAGGCGCTGTTGCGGAATGTGTTGCCAGTGGCTATAGCAAACAAACTCAAGAACGATCTCTCTAATCGTACTGCTATCGCCTCTCGCTTTGAAAATGTCACCATTTTATTTGCTGACATTGTTGGTTTTACCAAGCTAGCTGCTAACACTGCCCCTACTGAACTAGTCTGTCAACTTAACGATATCTTTTCTGTCTTTGATGCGTTAGCCGAACGCCATGGCCTCGAAAAAATAAAAACCATTGGTGATGCCTACATGGTGGTGGGCGGGGTGCCAGCACCAATGACAAATCATGCGGAAGCTGTGATGGCTATGGCCATTGATATGCAAGCTGCTGTAAAACAACATCCCTTTAAGCTACGTATTGGCATTAACACCGGTCCGGTTGTTGCCGGGGTGATTGGCAAAAAGAAATTTAGCTATGACCTGTGGGGCGATGCTGTCAATATTGCCAGTCGAATGGAGTCCCATGGCGTGGTGGATCGGATTCAGGTGAGTGCTGATAGCTATGAGCTACTCAAAGACAAGTTTCAGTTTGAAGATCGAGGCTGTATTACGATCAAGGGACGGGGTCAGGCCCGTACCTATTTGTGGATGCCCTCTGCTGTGAATGTCGGCTCGGTTTTAGAGATGGGCAATGGAATGCGTAAAGGTCGGCTGAATGGATTGTTGTGGGGTAGTGAGGAATAGAAAACTTTAGAGCAAGCAACGTTACACTATAGAAAATAGAAAAGCAGGCTCTATGATTGCTAGCCCTTCACACCTAACTGCTGACGAATACTTGGCCTTTGAACGGGACAGTGCGATTAAGCATGAGTACCGTAGTGGACAGGTGTATGCGATGGCAGGGGCTAGTAATAACCATGTGATTATTGCAGGTAACTTATTTGCAACGCTCAGGGTTAGTTTACGAGGGCAGGGATGTCGCCCTTATATCTCGGATACTAAGGTTCACATTGCTGCTAAGAATACTTACTATTATCCGGATATAGTTGTGAGCTGTGATTTACGAGAGAGCGGTCTACAGGATTTCCTAAAATTTCCATGTTTGATTGTAGAGGTTTTGTCTGATACGACAGAAGCTTTTGATAGGGGAAACAAATTTGCAGACTATCGAGCGTTAGAGAGTTTGAAAGAGTATATTCTGGTGAGTCAAAAGAGTGTTGCAGTCGAAGTTTTCTGCCGGAATGACTTGGGGCAGTGGGTGTTGAGTGCCTATGAGATAGGCGATAGGGTTAGTCTTAGCAGTATTGATGTAAGTTTTGATGTAGCTGAGCTGTATGAGGATGTGGAGTTTGACTCAGGCGAGAGCTGATTCAAACTGTTGTCCGATTCTGTCTCATTTGGGTCGATCGAAACAG
>JBCDFI010000368.1:0-5703 GCA_039178155.1 Cyanobacteria bacterium P01_H01_bin.105 | reverse complement strand
TAGGCAAGATACATTTGAATGAGTTGACTGTACTAGATAGTGACACTATTTACACGACTCGATTGCTAGACACATCTCATACACAAAGCTGTCCTTAAGTTTGAATTTGGAATTGCTGGAGTTGGATTTAA
Source organism: Cyanobacteria bacterium P01_H01_bin.105 (assembly GCA_039178155.1). Classification (GTDB taxonomy): domain Bacteria; phylum Cyanobacteriota; class Cyanobacteriia; order Phormidesmidales; family Phormidesmidaceae; genus Leptothoe. The sequence goes on along the minus strand of JBCDFI010000368.1, from coordinate 5,572 downwards.
GTTTTGTAGAGCCCTTTATTGCTATACGAGATATTTGGTTTTTGGGACTTAATACGGGTAACTCTTTAGCACAGGGCTGGCTCAACAATGACTATCTTGATTTTCATCTCGATTTTCTCAAACAGTCATCTGAGAAAATCGGTGCCACAAAATTAGGTGACGGATATTAGTAAGCCGATGAAGCATGGTTTGAACTACTCAGATTGCCTGAAGCCTCAATGTACATGGCCCGACTGGGCAGTGATTACGGACTTCCTCGCCGTTTGTAGTATAATTTCAACTGATGTCAACAGCAGGTGTTAGAGAGCGGGCTGCTAGGCTCGAAAGACTCTGGTGATTTCGGCATTCATGAGGGCGATGTTGGGATCGGCTTGAATAGCTTCAAAATACTTGGCAGCTAAGGGGGTAACTGAATGCTCATCGGGCTTGAGCATTAGCCGTCCTTTTTCTAATAAGATAGCTGCTGTTTCTTCGGGATTCTCAGGAGGTTCTTTTGCACTGGTAAACTCATCAATTTGAACGATAAATTGAGAAATGGGTCGGAGCCAGCTAAAAGCGTCGTCGCTGATGACGAGTTGAAAGAATTCGCCCTTGTTTTTGATGGGGCCGTTTACTTGCTCGTAGCGAATGCGCTCTGATTCTAAAAGCAGCTTGTGAAGTTTGAGCAGGTCGTTACGAAAGCGCTTTAGACGCTGTTGATTGGTCTCGGACGAAGAGGCGGTCATAGATAGGCAATCAGTGCTTTACTCCACCTTATCGTGTTTACCTGGATTGTATGGAAGCGTACATTACTATGAATCAGGACATTTAAGACAACTGGTTGAATTGGCCGTTCATTCTTCGGAACTGACGTTAGAATCATCCATAGCGTTCTAGGCGGTGTCATGTTTACTCGTCCCTCTCGTGTTGCTAATCGCAGCCGATCCCGTAAAACAGACAAGCAAAAGGATAAGCAGAAAGATAGACAAATTAATCGGCCATCTCGACAGCGACCATCGATAGTTCGAATTGGGTCGATGCTATCGATGGCAGTTTTGGGTGGTGGTTTGGTGGTCGCCTCAGTGGCAGGCTACGGTCTATGGCGCACTGGCGATCAGTTTATGGATGGTGTGAAGCTGATGTTCACGCCAAAACCACCAGAAGATAAGGTGGACACACGCACTTTGATAGTCGAACAGGTGCAAGGGGCCAGCGAACTAACTACGGCCATTTTCTCGATGGAGGCAGTGGTGCCGACGGAGAGCAATCGGACTGTGGGTAACTATGTGATTGGTCAAACCAATTTGCTCTACATTGCCCATGGGGAAGTAAGGGCTGGTATCGACCTAGGGGCAATCAGTGAAGAGAATATTGAGGTCATTAATGACTCTGATGAACTGCCCCCCAGTTTAGTTGTGACGCTGCCAGCACCTAAGATTCTGGATAGTAAGCTGGATGTTACTCGCTCTAAGGTCTATGACTATGACCGTGGTTTTTTGAGTTTAGGCCCCGACCGGGCTCCGGAATTACAGACTTTAGCCCAGCAGGAAGCACTTAAGCAGATTCGTCAGGGGGCCTGTGATGAGGGTATCTTGACCATGGCGAGCGAGCGGGCTGAAGTTACGATGCGTCAGCTGATCGAGCCCATGGGCTATGGCAATTTGACGGTCAAAGTGGCTGATCCCATAGAGTGCTCGTAGATACGTAGACCTCTGTCTATTCTGTTTGTCTCTCTTTGGAGAGATGGGTGATTGAGCCAATCGTTAGGATACTAGTGAATAAAAGTAGGAACAGAACGCCATGATGGAGCTATACCAGTTTGAAGCGTCTCACTACTGTGAAAAGGTCCGGCTAATTTTGGACTATAAACAGCTGCCTTATACGACTGTAGAGGTGACACCTGGCGTGGGACAGGTAGATTTATATCGACTGTCGGGACAGCGTCAGGTACCGGTGCTTAAGGATGAAGCAACGATAGTAGCGGATTCAAGCGCGATCGCAACCTATCTCGACGAAACCTACCCTGAGCGCCCCGTATTACCAGCTGATGGAGCCATGCGTGGTCTATGTTTGATGCTAGAAGACTGGGTTGATGAATCCATCGGTGTCAATGCCCGTAAAGCGATGATTGGAGCCTTTAGCCAGCATCCCAGCTTTCGCACAGCGCTGCTCCCCGCCTCCACACCCGATGTCTTAAAAGGGTTGGTGAGTGCTGTCCCTGGAGATTTACTCAACCTACTGGGCACTGGTGTAGGCTTTGGACCAGATGACATCAAAGCAGCTACGTTGAGTTTACAAAAGGCACTATCTTCTATCTGCGCAGTTTTAGCGGAGCGTCCTTACCTGGTCAGCGATCAGCCCACCCTGGCGGATTTTGCGGTAGCTGGAATCTCGATGTATCTTAAGTTTCCAGCTCAGCGCTATGTAGACCTACCGGCAGGACTCTGTGATAAAGGCGTACCCGGTTTAGCCGATGCCCCAGATTATGAGCGATTTTGGACCTGGCGCGACCGGCTTTACGCTGATTACCGAAAGGTGCGCTCTAATCCACCAGCGGGCGGCAGCGGTCCCGTCAAAATTGGCATTGATTAATCGATTTCATTGATTTTTTGCCGTCTATATCTTCTCCACCCCTCACCTATATGATGGAAAGCGCAGTCAGCGCAACATCATGAGCCCTGAAACCAAATTTCAATCGATACTTGACACCGACCAGGTGGTGCCTTGGTCTAGCCTCAGCGAGACTCGATTTGATGCCGCTGATCTCAGTATCGTTTTTCCCGAATCTATTGAGCAGCTATCGGCGGTAGTTCGTACCTGTTATGAGCAGCGCTGGCGCATGCTCAGCTGTGGCCAACATACAAAGCTGCACTGGGGCGCTCACCATCAGCTAACCAATGTTGACGTAGTCATTAGCACAGCTCGACTCAACCGTTTGGTGGAGCACTGGGTCGATGACTTTACGGCCCGAGTCGAAGCGGGTATGGGGTTTGCTGAATTACGAGCTAAACTGAAGCTCCATGGTCAATTCTGGCCGGTGGACCCGCTCTATGAACAACGGGCGACAGTGGGTGGTATAGTCGCGACGGCTGATGGCGGCTCGCTGCGCCAGCGCTATGGCAGTGTGCGGGATACGGTCATTGGTATTCAGTTTGTGCGCTACGACGGTGAGGTAGTCAAGGCTGGGGGTCGAGTCGTCAAAAACGTAGCGGGTTATGACCTGATGAAGCTGATGACCGGAGCCTATGGCACCCTAGGAATTCTCAGCCAGATTACCCTAAGGCTTTATCCGATTACGGCTCAATCCCAGACCGTTGTATTGTCTGGTGCTGCTGAAGCCATTGCCGAGGCCGCATTGCAAGCTCGGCTGCGGGGCTTGACCGCCAGTGCCATGGATGTGATCGGCACAGAAAATGGAATACGCTTAGCTGGACAGTTTCAGGGCATTGCTGCAGGCGTACAAGAACAGATCGAGCGATTTCAGGCAATAGCTGATGAGATAGGGTTAACCAGCGAGTCTGTAGATAATTCGTTTTGGTCATCTTTGACGACCCAGTTAGCCAGTCCCGACACCATTTTGTGCAAAGTCGGACTGCTACCTACCCAGCTGGTGCCCCTGCTGCAGCTGCTGGAAAAGCGGCCCTCGGGTTGGCTAGGGCGGTTGCATAATGCGACAGGTCTAGGACTGATTTCGCTATCGGCTGATAATGCTAATTTGTTAGGGCCTTTGCGATCGCACTGTACGGCCCACAAGGGATATCTCACAATTTTGCAAGCCCCGCCGACCCTATCATTAGATCCCTGGGGCTATACCGGCAATGCCCTATCGGTGATGAAGGCCATCAAGCAGCAATTTGACCCCCATGAACTCTTAAATCCGGGACGATTTGTGGGAGGAATTTAAGTAAACCTGTGAAAGTTTAAGCACTAAATTACGAACTAAAGTAATTGGCAATCGTAGGTCTGGCAATGGCTCTGTGAGTCTGAATGGTAAAACCCAAAACTCAAAATTCAGCGCCTATAACTTTATGGGTACGTTCCCGCCTAGAATGGTCAGGTCTGTCCGCGCCTAACTTTTTGTGAAATTATTCGTTTACCACACCCCAGAAGAGACGCCAACTGATAACCTACCTGCCTGTGCGATCGCAATCGATGTACTGAGGGCTACGACCACGATGGTTGCCGCCTTTGCCGCCGGTGCCGAAGCCATTGAAGTATTTAGCAATTTAGACAAGCTAGTCAAAGCAAGTGAACAATGGCCCTCTGAAAAACGTATTCTCGCTGGGGAGCGTGGTGGTCAACGAGTAGACGGCTTCGACCTCGGTAACTCCCCCCGTGACCATTCGCCTGAGCGCACCGCTGGACGGCGGTTATTCATGAGCACCACCAACGGTACTCGGTGCCTACAGCGAATTCAATCAGCTCCGCTAGTGATGACAGCGGCCCTAACCACTCGCCAAGCCGTGGTCGATAAACTGATTGAAAAACAGCCAGAGTCCGTTTGGCTAGTCGGGTCCGGCTGGGAAGGGACCTATTCCTTAGAGGATACCGTGTGTGCCGGTGCGATTATCCATGCACTGATGGCAAGAACAGGTCGCAGCTTTGTAGACTGTACCGGTAACGACTCTGCAGTAGCGGCAGTGGGTCTATATGAGCAGTGGAAAGATAACATGCTCGACCTGATGCGAATTGCAACCCATGGTCAGCGTCTGCTGCGTCTAAACAATACGGCCGATCTTGAGTACTGTGCCCAGATGGACATAGCCAGCATTGTGCCAGAGCAAGAAAGTCCGGGCGTGCTGGTTAATCGATAATCTCAGTCATCTCAACCCGCTGGCCTGACAACACTGCCTGCTCTAATGCCGCCGCTACCTGTAGCGAATACACGCTCTCCTCTGGTCTTACATAGAGGGGTTTACCTGTTGTCAGGTGATCCACCACACATTGCGTGTCTTTTTGGAAAAGACCCTGGCGCGGCGCAGCAGTCACAGATTGCTCCCCAGCCAATGTTATTAAACAGCCCTGGTTGCCATCAAATGTGAGACAGCCCCTGTCTCCCCTGATTTCCATATAGCGGCTACGTTGCCATAAACATTCACCTTTGCCGTAGGTGAGTTCGACTAAGGTGCCATTGCCAAAGCAAAGCTGGGCGCTGTACAGACAGCGACTGAAATAGTCTTCATTAGGAGGCCACATCATGCCCTGGCAAGCAACATGATCTACTGGCCCCAACAAATCAACCAGGCGATGGATTCGAGATAGAGCCGCCATCAGTGGAAAACCAAGTAGCTCTGGACAGTAGCTCCATTTATGAGGTGCTGGCTGTTTTGGGGCCAAGGTTCGATAGTTTACATAGTAGGGCGTGCCTATGGCAGCGATGTGCTGTTTCACAGCCAAATGTAGACCGCCAATCAGTTCAATATGCTCGACATGCAATAGGCGTTGCCGCTGGTGGGCTAGCGACACTAACTGCCTTGCCTGCTTCACATCTAACGCGAGTGGATATTCAATGACAACGTGTTTATTGTGCTCTAACGCCTGCTGAACCAGCATTCCATGGTCTGCATTGACCGTACAGATAAAAACTAGATCT
>JBCDFI010000367.1:0-5712 GCA_039178155.1 Cyanobacteria bacterium P01_H01_bin.105 | reverse complement strand
TAGATAATCTGTGCATCAGGACGAACAATTGTTGTCCCGCTGGTATGGTATCCAAGATTATTAAAGGCGATTCAGCTACTCAATATCTCGTCAACCGCTCTCCTTGCTGAGCAAGCTGCTGTATGAACGCTACTCCAATCTTCCCCTTCGGTATAGGCCATACCTGCAAAAAATAAGCGATCATCGGCGCTCTTGCCTAGCGATCGCACCCTTAGCCAATTCTCATGACTAACGACATAGCCACCCGCTTAGCTGCCTTAAGATTGCTTTTTATTACGGAACGAGGTGTTCGCGACGGAGATTTAGACGCGATCCATTCCCATGTGCCCCGATAGGCTTGTATCAGCCATCTCAGGCACCTAAATTAAAGTTTTCTAGTTGATTGTGACTAGTTTGGTGAAATCCCTAATTATTTGTGAAGTCTAAATTTAGATCAAATACATACAAGATACTTTCTCGACGTTAGCGATTATCTATGAACCATCACTTTGTTCGTACTCATCGATTTCAGACCTACTTGAACCAGCGTACTGCTCAAAGATGTCTAGTGATCGTTCTTGGTGCGATGACAGTGGCTTGCTCCCAAACCGCACAGCAGAGTTTTCAACCGTCTGCCCCAGCAGACTCAGCCGCGTCTGAAGTAGCTAAGCCTGCTCCAGTTGAGGCAACGCTCTCTGCTGCTGCTTCCAGCAATACCACAGAGGCCGATATTCCACGTCGTGACGTGGCTCAAGTGGAAGTCGGTGACGATGGCGAGCCGAATGAACCTCTGACGGTGACGATTGAGCGCTTGGCCTTGCAGCCTGGTACTCCTTATAGCGAGGTGAGATCGCACGTTAGGGCTGTGGGTTGGCAGCCCTATACCCAAGCAGAGGGAGCCGTTCCAGATGTAGCGACACGAACCGTGCGAGACATGCACGCCCTAGGTTTTCCAGAAGCTCAATCCTGTTCTGGTACAGGGCAAGGGTTTTGTGCATTTGAGTTTGTCCATATCAATCGCCCAGCTTTTCCGGATGCTCGCCTAGTGATTGTGACGACTCCTGACGCGGGTACGTCTCCTAGCGAACCCAACTTTTATAGATGGCGAATTGATGGCTACGATCCGGCGACGAGTAATCTTTCTAGAGGTGAGCGTTCTAACTTCGCATTCTTGGAGGCGAATGCGACCTATGAAAATCAACCATTGAGCGCGGCTCTCTATGCAGAGGTATTAGAACAGGAACAGAATTGTTTATTAGTCGGCGACTGTGCTAATGCTCAATATTTGTTTAAAGACGCCCTATTGACGATTAGCCCAGGTGAGTTTGGCGCGATCACGATGGCCGTGACTCCCCATACCGCTGTTGCTAGGACCCAGGCACTCAGCTATGCCCAAATACTCGATGTTGATCGCGAGATCGAGTTGACCGATAGCGTTATGGCTGACAATTATGAAGGCGGTGAACGCCCTGTTGAAGGTGTCAGAGTATCCGAAAACTTTTTTACAAAAATTCCACCCACAGAAGACGATGCCTCGACCAAAATGGTGAGGCTAATTTCAAGCCCGAATGAAAATATCTCTCGTATCGAATTTGAAATTGTCGTTTTTTAAGATTTGGCGAAACAGATAAAGCTGATTAAACAATCTGGGGATGGATTCAGAAATTTCGAACGCTTTCGATTGAGATGCCTCATTTGCTGGCATTTTTAATTCTCAAAAAGCATAGTCAATCCCGAAGAGCCCTAAACAATGTAATTCAAACGCATTATTGTCTAGTCAATAACGTCGGTGCCATGAGCTGAAGATGTTCTTGACTAACCCAGCGCGCTTGCTGAGCGTTGGCAATCTTGCATAGATAATAGTTGCCGTCGTCGAGCAGTACCTCAACAGATTGAACGGACCACTCTTGGTCAATGTAGCGAACGGTGTCTCCTACGGAGGGCACCCAGCTGGGAGACGCTTGGGTTGGTTTTCGGGCGAGTAGATAGTCGATGTCCTGCCATAGACGATTTAGGACTCTTTGAAATAGCGGTGTAACGGCGTCGGCAATGGCCGCCAAAATTAGCGTACTGAGAATCATTAGGGGAATTGCGATCGCATATCGCACTTCATCCCCCTGAACGATTAACCCCAGGGTACGGTCAACCACAAAGTTATGGATCAAGAAAAAGCTATAGCTGTGTTTACCTAAGCTGAGGGCTAGACTACGGCTTAGTCGAGCTGCCGTCAGCCAGCGGCACACTACCATACAGACCAACGTTAATCCCAAGGGTACGAGCAAATCGCACACTATCCACCCTAGACGATAAAACTGGCAAACAAATCCAGCTGCATACAGACCCAGACCGATGCGTAAAGCCTTAACCTGAGGCCAAAAAAGGACTCCGCGACCATGTTTATAAGCCTGGGCTGCCACCATGCCGATAACAAACGTGCTGAGCTTGGCTAACAACACATGAAACGGCAGAGGACCATTTGGAGTATCCAGCAGAGTGTATGTCGGCTGCCCTCCAAATACATAGGTGCCTAGGGCTCGATACCCTAGGGTGATCACAAGACTCACCATTACTACATTGTGTCCTCCCCAGCGGTATATCAGTCGATGCAGCCAGGGAAAACACAGGGTAAAACTTAAGATCAGCGGAATAAACCACCAGGGGCCACTAATTGATAGCAACACCTGGTGGTCAAACAACAGCGGCAAGGTAAATGCTGCAAAATAATTCCAAACTGGTGGAATATAGCTCTGGGTTGCTGCACCAACCATCCACAAAACAGGATAGGAAAGTAGGGCCACTGTCCAAAACGGCCATAGCAATCGTGAGAGGCGCTTTTGCCAAAAATCCAACCAGTCAAAGGAGCGATGCCGAGCTGCCAACATCAGGCTAAACCCACTCAGCAAGATAAATACATCAACAAACTGAAATCCAAATACTGTTGATATGTTGAATAGCTGTATCCACCCCGAGAATGTTGTTAGAGAATCTGTTACGAAAAAAAGCTGTTTCAGATTATCAACTAGGCCCGTGGGCTGGGGTGTATAGCGATATTGCGTAAATAGCAGCTGGGCATGGTAAAGCAGGATCATAACGGCTGCAAAAATGCGCAATCCGTCTAACCACGCTAGACGTTGTACCGCCGCTGAACGCGTAAAACGACGTGTCATAGCAGATGCAAGGATAAATTTTATTGTCTAAAAAAGTGTTGCTAAAGAATCAACAACTAGCTCTAAAGTCTTGCTGCCTCAGGGACTCCATAGGCTTTTTCAAGGACTACAGACGGGGTGACCTGTCGAGGAGTCACGACCCATTCGGCCTTACCATGAAGATGATCATAGAGGGCCACCACCGCAATCATGTTTTTTAACAAGGAGTAAAAGGGAGTCAGCAACGCATATTGCAAAAAGTAATGCCCCGGATAGTGACCATATCCGACTTTGGCGGTCACCAACAGTTTGTAGACACTACTTAAAAAAGTAACAACGGTTGCCGACAACAAAAACGCATTGTCTGTAAAACGAATGGTGCCGGTTAGGAGCCAGCTGCTAAAAACAATTGGCAAAATCTGCACCGACAAAATAGGAAACAGTTCTCGATAGTAGAGTAAGTGAGTCCAAATCAGCTTTTGTCCAAAGGTAAGCTGTGGTGATTTCCAAAATCGTTTTTGGTAGCGGAGGCTAACTTCCAGCCAGCCTTGGGACCAACGTTTGCGCTGTGACCAAAAGGCACTGATGTGGCTAGGAGCTAGCTCTGTGACCGTAATACTACGATCATGAACGATCCGGTAACCATGCAATAGCGTCCGAATTGATGCGTCAATATCTTCAGTCAGCATGGTGGGGTTAAACCGTACCTGCTGAAGCACCGAGGTCCGCCAGTAGCCATTGGAACCGCCAAATAAGGCCGTATCAACCATCAGCGACTTGGCCGAATGACTGACCCCGTAAATAGATTCAAACTCAACAGCCACTAGACGAGTCAGTAGATTTGCACTTCGGTTACGAATTATGTTGCGCCCTTGCACCACATCGTAACCATGGGCAATCCAGCGTCCGGCTCGCTCAAAACAGTCTGGAGCTGGGTGGTGGTCTGCATCTAAAATGCAGGTAATATCACCGGTGACTATATTGAGGGCAGCATTAATATTTTCGGCTTTAGAATGGCTGCCCTCAACTCGATAGGGTCGAAAGTTCGGATACTTCCTGGCCAGACGCTTTAGAGTATGCTCAATGGGCAGTCTCACAGGTGTGTTGTAGGCCAGAATGACTTCGAGACTGGCTGCAGGCTGATGTATCCGGTTTAGCAGGTGGTCAATCGTCTCTAAAATAATATTTTGTTCATTGGGCAGATAGGCCGCCACAATAAAGGAACAGCGTGGCAATGATGTGCTGTTCGGTAGCTTGGCTCCCTGGATACCTAGGCCCTGTTTAAGGCGATGTTTAAGGCTATCGGGTTGAAAATGAGGATACCGAGATTGACTGGCAAATCGGCGTGAGACTGCAGTCGTTGCTTCGGCAATTAGCATGACCGCACTGGTTAGGTAAAGAGCAACCAGTGAAAAATGCAGCCATTTCAAGGAAATCCCGCCTAGCTGCAAGTTGTAGTAGAAAACAATGGTAGGCAGCCCGATTAAGAGCACATTTAAGAAAATTAGCTTGCTGGCAATCTGCCAGGGACCGCTAAGCTTACGAACTGATAAATCAGAGCTGGTGCGATCGCATTGATTATTCTTTGTTGGCATATAGCACCCCTCGGCAGGCGTCCGATCAAACGTTGAAGCACAAAGTTGAAGCACAAACACACTGCTGAATCGCCATGCCAAGGCATGACTCGCACCCTACAAGGGGCTAAAATCCAAGCCGAGAAACTGTCAAGACATGTCGATGAAATTCATCAAATCAATATCTTTTGATGTTTTCTGTGACTTGGTTGCCAATTCTAACCTAATGTTAAGCATATGTTAACTTCTGTGTTTACGTACATACTGAAAATCAGCAAACTCTTCTAATACTCTTACCGTTATCCAAATTACGGTTACAGGGTTATCTTTTAACCAAAGCTTTAGTAAAAGCAGGCGCTAACTTGCCTATAACTTCAAGCTATTTTGGTTAGGCTAATAATCTCTGATGGGGACACCTCGAAAAAATAGTCTGCTTTTACGTGGAGAAGCAAGCACCTTGAATAAGACAATACTTTCTGCTGGGGTGGCCCTCTCAGCTATCGGTCTGGTAGCTGGAACACCTGTCCAAGCCAGCACGCTATCCTTTAATTTTGAGCTAGATACATCTGCTGAAGTAGAGCTAAGCTCACTATTTGCGGGGCGTACCTTAGGGGATATCACCTTGCCTGATAGCATTGATGTCATGGCAGAGGATGTTACAGGCAGTTTTACGGTTCTAGATGACCTGGCCCAAGTGACCGATGGCGACATCGAACTCAACTACAACTTTCTCAATGGTGCCCTTAGCTCATACGAGGCTACATTAGATTCTTTGCTGAGCAGCTTCGGTTTCACATCGGAGCAGGCTCTGCAATCAGTTGATAATCTTTTTGCGGTGACTCAGTTTAGCGGCAACGGTGTTCTCACCTCTGATTCTTTTGACGTAGCAGGCAATCCCAATAATCCCAGCCCATTTAATCTCACTTATAACAACCAGACAAACTCTGTAGTTATTGATGGCTATTCTAAGAAAGTAGCCGCTAGCTGTCTGTCTGCTAACTGTGACATCACAG
>JBCDFI010000366.1:0-5717 GCA_039178155.1 Cyanobacteria bacterium P01_H01_bin.105 | reverse complement strand
GGCTAAAGTACCCTGGTTCCGACAAAACTGGTTAGATATTTTGGTGCTCGGCACCTGGAGTCTCACCTTTTTTAGGTATTGGATTACAGGAAAACTCTTCCTGCTATTACATCCAGACTATATGTGGCTAGCAAACGGTGCCGCCATTGTGCTGCTGGGCATGGCTCTGTTTAAGATCATTCAAGGACGACGTCCGAAGCGTGTGCAGGTGCCGCCGAGCCACACCACTCTACTGCCACCGCAGTTGAGTAGCTTTATTTTATTGGGGGTGGCTGTACTGGGTTTGATTTATACGCCCCGAGCGTTTGCAAGTGATACAGCGATTCAACGCGGTGTGGCTGATACATTGACCATGACGCGATCGCAACCCCAGCGATTCATCCGACAAACCGCATCTGAAGACCGCACCATCATTGATTGGATTCGCACCCTCAATGTCTATCCAGAGCCTGATGCCTATACAGGGCAGACAGTCAAAGTATCAGGATTTGTAATCCATCCTCAAGAATGGCCTGAAGACTATTTAATGCTGTCGCGATTTGTCCTCACCTGCTGTGCAGCCGATGCGTATCCAGTGGGGTTACCCGTAAAACTAGCGGTTTCTCGGCAGGCCTATGCCCCAGACAATTGGCTAGAGGTAGAAGGCAAAATGATCACAGCCACTATTGATGGTCAACGGCAGCTCACCATCGAACCGACCAAGCTGGAAACTATCCCTGAACCCCGCAATCCCTACGAGTACTAGCTAATTTCGTTGATGATTAACCATGACTAACCATCGCCGTCAGACCCTTGATCGCCTAGCCCAGGCAATGATCGTTTTTTTAGCTGTGGTTATTGGCGGCATGGTGCTATTCGGCGGACCAGCAGCCTCTAAGGTTCGAGACTTTACTTGGCAAGATCGGCAGATTGGAGCAGAAGATACTGCTTTTTTACTGACATTTAGTCGTCCTATGGAGCAGGACAGCGTAGAGCAAAACCTCATTATTGAGCCACCCTTACCAGGTCGATTTAGCTGGGCAGGGCGTCGCATGGCCTATACGCTCAATTTACCCGCTCCCTATGGTAATGAGTTCACCGTCAGCCTGCCTCAGGCTCGCGATCGCTTTAGTGGAACAGGAGCCAAATTTATCCCCTTTGAGGCCAATTTTAAATCTCGTGTACGCGCGTTTGCTTATATCGGCGTAAGCGGTGAAGAACAAGGCCGATTGATGCTCTATAACCTGAGCGATCAATCACAGACCGCACTAACCCCAAAAGACTGGACTGTAATGGACTACAAACCCTATCTGCAGGGCGATCGCATTTTATTTGCAGCTGTAGAACAAGGGCAAAACACCCAGCAAGACCAGAAGCTATACACCGTCACCACTGGATTGGAGGTAGAAGCAAAGGACACTAGCGGCCAGATTGAAACAATACTTGATAGCAATGACTATCAAAATCTGAAATTTGATCTCTCACCCGATGGAGAAACCATCGTCGTACAGCGGGTAAACCGCGCTAACCCAGGAGACTTTGGCCCTTGGGTAATCACCCCAGAGCAAAATCCCCGCCGTTTAGAAACCGAACCTGGCGGGGATTTTATGGTTGCCCCTGACAGCCAATCGCTTCTCCTTCAGCAGGGAGAAGGAACAGCCATCATCGCCTTAAACGATGCTCAAGATGAGCAAAGCGGGGACACATTAGATTTTTTACCCCAGTATGGATTAGTCATGGACGTGGCTAGCAATGGCTCTGCGGCTGCCATGGTGAGCTTTAACCAGGACGACCCGGAAAAACGATTTACTCAAACCCTGTTCTGGGTGTCGAGCCAGGGGGAGGAGAAACCGCTGCTCGACGTCACAGGATCGATATTAGATGCGCAGTTCGACCCTACTAATGAACTTTTATTTTGTTTGACCAGTCAACTGCTTGAGGGTGACATATATCAAGTGCAGCCATCTATTTCGGCCGTTAATCTGGAAACTGGTGATGTAGAAATGCTTCAGACATTACCGCCGCAGCCGTCGGCCCATATGAGCTTAGCCCCTGATGGCTTAGCACTGTTGTTTGATGAAACAGTACCGAGTGTAAATGCAGATAACTCAGTAGTTTTAGATGACGGAATCGCGATCGCAACCTCAAAACTATGGCTGCTACCGCTTTATCAGACAGCTGATGACAGATTAAACAAAAGACCTCAGCCGATTGAGCCCCAGGCATTTCCTTTTGCTGGTATCACCCCTGTCTGGATTCCCTAGGGTCATTACGCCTAAACCTGGCTAGCGTTCTGCAGTTGCTTCAGCTCCTCGTTCTAGATACATACTCAGAAATATACTGGCGGCCGACGGTTCTAGTGTTTCCAGCGCGACAATAATTTCCGGCACCGAATCTGCCAGCGGATCGCTGACTTCATTAACCCATTGATTGACCGTTGAACGGGCCACGCCCATCGTTACGGCCAAACGGTTTTGGCTAATTCCGTACTGAGTCAGTACATGCTTTAATGCTTTTCCTGCCCTTCCCATAGCGGTTATAAATCTCACAAAGATTACAACATCAAAGGCGAGTTCAATTTTTATTGACCTGCCTATGTTCTTTCTTCCGAGCCCCTGTATATCATCAGTATAAAACGGCTCACGAATGTGTCTTTTGTCCCAAAAATCTGCGCACTTACCCGTATTTCTAAGTTTTCTACAAGGATTCGGGTGAGAAAGTAAAAGTATACCTGAATCTTTTACGAAGTGGTAAACCCCCTGTATCAAAACTAGAAAAACACTGAGTTTCTTTGTACTACAAATAGTAGTTCCTAGATCTAGAAATCATGCGAACAGGTATTTTTAGAGCTTTGAATCCGTTTTATTCTGCCCAAGAAAATCTGGATTGTCTCAAATATCACCATACTGATATATCAGTACCAGTTAGGTTCGCTTCAAAGATTAGTAGCAGCACCCCTTAAAAAATTTCTAAATCCCCAGCTGCTGATTTTTCTGATAATAGCTCCCGCTAACTAAGAGGCCCTACAAGGGGCTCATCGTGTGGCGAAATGGCATCCGAGGCCTCTTTAGGAAGAGCATCGGATGCATCTATAGATACCGCTGGAGAAACCGCCGGAGGACTAGACAATTCCAAATCAGACGGCTCTTCTAAACTATTTAGATGCTCCTGAATAGGGTTAAATTCCTTATGAGGAGAGGACTTTTCACCCCAATCCTCTAATCTGTCATACCCTGGTAGAGGATCAGCAGCAGGCAATAGGATATCGTCGCTGGACTCAGGAATGGCTTCCGTATTGGGAGCTGCATCTACAGACGTATTCGTATCTGTATCCGAAAAGGGGTCGAGGGTATCACGAGTGCTATCAACCTTAGGTGTCGTCAGCGGTTTGATGGGTAAAGGCGACTCCCAAATTTCGTAGGGTGCTGCTCCATCAAGAGCAGGCATATCAGGCTCGATATTAAAACTATCGAAAGGACTATCATCGCCCGTAGGCTCGCTCACATCGAGCATAGGTTCAGATACATTCCCAAAGCTGTCTGGTTCCGGAGTAAGTTCTTCAAAGGTATTTAAGGTATCTGAGCTATTCTGATCAAAACTGTCTATCTCAGGTATGGAGTCACCATAGTCGTATGGGGTAAACCTGTCTGACTCAGGGACAAACTCCTCATTTGGATGGACCAAACCGTCAGACAGCCCAGGCTCTAGCTCGCCTAGAGTTTTAAGAGGAGCCTCAGACTTTTCTGGCTTGAGCAGCCCACTTTGGGGAGATGCCTCTAAAATGGCTGGGAACTGCAGCGGCGATGGCAACGTATCAGACGCCTGACGAATATGTTTGAGGATAGATTTGGCCGTTTCCCCAGAAGCCGCCCGTGGACGAGCTGCTTTAACGCTAATAGGAAGAAACTCGACCTTCATCTGTTTCTCCCTCAAGGAAACGCGTAAAGTCGCTGTATCGTGATCCTCTAGGGGTGCATCCTGAAAAATAAAATCGCCTAGGGCGTACACGATGGGACGAGATTTGTATAGCTCAGCTCCCTGTAGCTGCTGAGGATGATATCCCACCACTAGATCGGCACCAGCATCAATTGCCGCTCTAGACATATTAACTTGCTGAGCACTGGGTTCTGCGGTTAAATCGCCGTACCATCGATAGTTCACAATGACCCAATCTACGGCTTCACGCAAAGCAGCAATGTCTTCAACAATGCCGTCTCGCTCCTGAATATTGAGCCCTGCTCGACTTAACGTGGCGCCCTCATCATCACTATTGGGGGCATAGCTCAGGTATGCAATACGCTGTCCCTTCACTTCCAAAACTTCTGGCCGACGGGCTTCTTGATGGTTGCGACCGGCACCCACACGATAGATGCCAGCACTATCGAGGGTTGTTAGGGTTTCTATCAGCCCCTGTCGACCAAAGTCCATGGTTTGGTCTCCAGTTAGACCAACGATATCAATCCCTCCCCTTAATAGGGCATCTACGGCATCAGGCCTAGACCTTTCAAAGTAATTTTCTTGTAGAGACGTGTCTGCACTGGCCAAAGAATTACCCAGGCCCACCATGGCCACATCAGCTTCTCGAAATATATCTAATTCACCCAATACCTGCTCAACGGCATCCGGGGTCTGTAGTGGCACATCGCCAACAGGCACTTCCCCTCCAAACACCAAGGTGACGGTTGGATCTTCAGGATTGCTGCTGGGTTCGTGAGGCATGACAGCGATCGGTTCGAGGGCAGCAGGCACAGCGGCTCCTCGCATCGCTGAGCGATAGGCTATTTCTTGAGTTTCAACATCACTCAGAGTGCGCCAACCAGCGTCTTCATTACCAGCGTCTTCATTAAATGTGGGCAGTGTTGGTGCTGCTTTGCGAGTGATTTGCCCGCGCTGAGTCAGCATCGCCTCAGTCACACAGCCTAGAATAAAGGCCGCTGCCGCAGAACCTGTCACCACAAACGCTCGCATGTACTTGAACTGCTGTTCAATGACTTCTTTAGGTGCAAGACGACGGCGGTTGACCCGCCTTTGATCTGAGGTTTGAGTCTGGTCTACGGTAGCTTGACGAATTTTGACAACCGGAAATGGCGCAACAGTACGATTTTGGCGACGGCGACGCTCTTGAGCAGTCGATTCTCGTGGAATCAAATAAGACGGAACGGCATCAAACAAATCGCTACCGTAGGTGGTAGCAGTGATAGATTCCTCAGCTTGGGGAGTAATAGCCTCAGGTTCTGGCTGCTTGATGCCTGAGGGGGGAGTAGGCGAAGGGGGGATAGGCTCTTTTATAGGCTCTTTTACAAGTGGTCTGGCCTGCCGCTTACGCTGAGATAGCCGCACCCGCTGCTGCCATAAAGGTTGGTTAGTGCCCATCAGACGAGCGACCAAATAAACCCCACGAATAACAGTTGACTCTAGCTGACAGAGTCGATTACAGATGACACGTATTAGTGCATCTTTTTTAGGAGAACGCTCGAACTCAAGTAAGACCTGTAAATAGCCTGGATGCTGGTCAGTTTGGACTCGGGCGTAAATAGACTGTTGGACTAATGGATAGTTTAGCCACAGGGCTATGGAGCGAAAGTGCCCAGTAGCCGCTAATTGTTTTATCTGGTTAATATCGACAGGGGTATTGACCATATTCCTCTAGCGCTGACAGGTATCAGAGTGTAGATGGACTACTAAACCCCCGAACTTGTCTGACAGAGTGTATCAAATATGTCTCTCTTGTCAACTGT
>JBCDFI010000365.1:0-5718 GCA_039178155.1 Cyanobacteria bacterium P01_H01_bin.105 | reverse complement strand
TTTCTGACAGAGAGCGGTAGTAGTGCTGCATCTGTGTTTCTATTTCTTCTGGATACGGGGCTACCATAGCAACAATAAGAACGCTGTCTTGCTAGCTTATCTACTTTCAGCAAGCTTGGACGTTATAAAATCCTTATTCCTAAGTAGGCTGCCCAAACCCTAATAACGGTAAATATTGCTTGGTTTGATAGCATCTATCAAATGATTTAGCAGCAAAAGCGGCAGCAATTTCCTACAATCACCTAAGACAAGACATTAACGAGTTTTGAGTACTTAGTTTTGGATAGGGTTACTTTATTCTAGCCAAAACGCAAAATTCAAACTTTAAGCAAGAGGTCAGTCCGTGGTTAGCCTAAAAAAACTTGTCAAAAATCCCCTCAAAGCTTTTGGGAATAGTGCAAAAGCAACTACACGTTTTCGACCAGAGGTCTTTGATAGTCATGTGATGACAACCTACGGACGTTTTCCGTTGGTACTAACCCGTGGGGCCGGCTGTCGCGTATGGGATGACCAGGGCAATGAGTATCTAGACTTTGTTGCCGGGATCGCCACTTGTACTTTAGGTCATGCGCATCCAGTCATGGTGGAGGCCGTCACCCAGCAGATCCAAAAGCTGCACCATGTGTCGAATCTGTATTACATTCCAGAACAGGGGGCATTAGCCCAATGGCTAACAGAGCATTCCTGTGCTGATCGAGTATTTTTCTGTAACTCGGGAGCTGAGGCCAATGAGGGCGCAATTAAGCTAGCGCGTAAGTATGGTCACACCGAACTAGGTATTGATGATCCGGTGATTATTACGGCCAATGCTAGTTTTCATGGGCGCACCCTAGCAACGATTACGGCTACCGGTCAGCCTAAGTATCAAAAGAATTTCGCTCCGTTGGTGCCTGGGTTTCACTATGTGCCGTTTAACGATAGCGAGAGCTTGGAGAGTGCGATCGCATCTCTCAATGCCAATGGACCTCGTGTTGCCGCTATTCTTTTAGAAGCCCTTCAGGGAGAAGGTGGCGTCAACCCTGGCAACGTTCAATACTTCAAGCGAGTACGCGAGCTGTGCGACCAGCATAATATTCTGCTGATCATGGACGAAGTACAGGTAGGCGTGGGTCGCACAGGCAAACTCTGGGGCTACGAAAATCTAGGCATTGAACCCGACGTTATGACCGCAGCTAAAGGCTTAGGTGGCGGTGTTCCCATTGGTGCCATGTTGTGCAAATCTAGTTGTGATGTTCTCCAGCCCGGTGACCATGCCAGCACCTATGGGGGTAACCCATTTATCTGTGGCGTGGCTCTTGCCGTCTGTCAAACATTAGATTCAGAAAATCTAATAGCCAATTCTAATGTCAGAGGACAACAACTACGTCAAGGATTGCTCAAATTAGTAACCACGTATCCTCATTTATTTGAGCAGGTACGAGGCTGGGGATTAATCAATGGTCTTGTGCTCAAGACTGATGCCCCCCTCAAATCTATCGATATCGTCAAAGCAGCTACTGCTCAAGGATTATTGTTAGTACCCGCTGGCCCTGGTGTGGTGAGATTTGTTCCACCTCTAATTGTTAGTGCATCAGATATCGATGAAGCTCTAAAAAAATTGTCAGCAGCCATAAAAAGTGTGATTTAGAACACATTAAAAAGTGTGATTTAGAACACGTTGCATAGACAGTTGTTCTTTAGAAAGAACAACTGTCCGTCTTTTCCGTCTTGTAGATTGCTAACAAATCGCTACAATAAGTGTTAGCAGCTACCAACAACATGATCTAGAATACCAATAATCGTTTTCTTGAATGGTACCAGAAAAGGATCAGTTGAGAGAGATCAGTACTCTTTCTACACCGTGACTGTTCTCTTTTTTAGAATAATTGGCCACCTAAAATTTTTATAGGCACATATGATAGTCAAGTTTGGGCACTCTCCCTTGGGAATGGGTGTAAACTGCGACAATTTGCGCATATTTCAATTCTAGGTTGAGACAATTTATCAATTTTCAGGATTTTTGATAAGACTTATACTACCTGTGGTGCATCAGCCATTTTTAATCTTAGAAATTGGATAAATCTTAGATGTCATCTCCTGTTGTGTTGGTTGGACTACCTCGTAGTGGTTCTACTTTGGTATCTCGTATTCTAAACGACAGTTTAAACTGTTTTATGATTAACGATTTTTACTATCTTCAATACGTTGAAAGTATTGATGGATTCAGTAAATCTGATCAAGATACTAAGAATTTACTAGTTGATTTCATTATTGATCAAGTTAGAAACCGAACCCGACCAGAAGAATTAGAGGATGAAGTTTGGTTTGGTCTGCCCTTCTCAGAAAAAGACTTACAAAAAGTCAATGACTTTACAGATGCCTACAAAATAGATGGAGTAGTTAAAAATTGGGCTCAGATCTTGCAAGATATTATGCAATTTTTGGCTGAATTAGCAGATAAACCCATTTGGGGATACAACACCCCTCAGGACTATCTCAATTTCAACATTATTTCTGATGCCTTTCCAGAGGCTAAATTTATCTTTCTTCTACGTTCACCCTTATCTACGCTTCTATCCTATAAGTATTATTGGACCGTGACTCCTAAGTTTCGTCACGATCGAGGACGTTACCACCCTGTTATCCAGTCTCTAGCCTGGAAAACCTGTGTTAACGCTTACTTTGGCTTAAGAGAAGAGCACGGTCAATCTCACTGTATGTTAATCAAATTTGAAGAGGTTTTGAGCAAGACAGATGAGACGTTGTCTAAAATTGGTCAATTTACAGGAATTGAATTTCCCACAATCGACCTTGCCTCCTTCGGACATAACTCGTCACTGTCTAAGAAGGGAGGAGAAAGTCAGCCTAAGAAAATTACGGGTCTTGAAGCCAAAATCTGTTATCTCTTAACTAAGAAGGAACTAAGCAAGTTGGATTATGACAATTTCTCGAATCAGACGATAGCTCCCTTAGATTGCTTCAGTTTGCTAATAACTACGTTGAGAAACACTATTTATTATTGTCGTCAAATTGTGTTTTCTCGTAATGTGCGTAAGAGAGTCTTCAAGTTTGTCAATCAAGTAACTTTATAGACCAGCCACTAATTGACTGGTGTGCCTATATAGGTTTTGGTGGCCATCGTCTACTGGCTGTTCTACGATGCACATGTTTATGATGCTAATAGATGACCGTTCTTCACTTGCAAAACTTGTGAGGATGTCAGCCACTTAGCATCAAAGGACCCTAAATGTGTGGTTGTGATCAGAGTTTGAAATCGATCTTGAATGGTATTGAGTAACTGATTTTGTCGATTTAGATCTAATTCAGCTAGGACATCATCAAGTAGTAACAAAGGAGGCTCGCCTACCACTTCTTCAATCAGCTGGAGTTCGGATAGCTTGAGGGCCAATACTAGAGTACGCTGTTGACCTTGAGAACCATACTGCCGCGCTGGTGTTTCGTTAATCAAAAAGGTAATATCATCTCGGTGAGGCCCGACTAATGTAGTGCGTTGATAATACTCAACCATGGCACGAGACTGCAATTTCTCCAAAAATGCTTGCTGAATCTGGCTCGCATCATCACTGTCCACATCCACATTGGGACTGTAATAAATATCTAGTTGTTCAGTACTGCCACTAATGGCCTGATGCCAAGACTGAGCGATGGGAATCAGCCGCTGCAGCATTCGAGCCCGCCGTCGGATGACGCGAGTGCCTAAGGAGGCAAGTTGGGCATCCCACAGGGCAAGCTGAGTCGGTTCTATTGGGGGGGGCTGATCTGGGTCGGCAGTCTGTTGTTTGATAAAGGCATTGCGCTGTTTAAGTACCTGGCTATACTGCTGCAGAATATGAACGTAGACTGGTTCTAACTGCATCAGCAAGGTATCGGTCCAGGTCCGTCTTGCACCGGGTCCACCCCGTACTAATTCCAAATCTAAACAGGAAAACTGTACGGCATTGAGATTACCGAGGAAGTCTTGCTGGCGACGTAATGTTTCGCCATTAATCACCGCTGTACGACGACTACCCTTGCGTAAGGTAAGTTGCAGGGACGATATTCCTAACTCTCGGTTGAGACTGGCTCGGATTTGGGCAGTCGCCATATCCGTTTGGACTAGATCGCGATCGCGATTGGTTCGGTGGGATTTTAGCGTAGCTAGTAGCTCCACCGCTTCTAATAGATTGGATTTGCCCTGGGCATTCTCTCCAAGCAGAATTGTTTTGGGTGCCAAAAACTCAACAGTTTGGTCACTGTAGTTGCGAAACTGCTGTAAATGGAGAGATTGGAGAAACATAAAAAAGCCTAAGCGTTATCCCAGTCTAGGATTAGATATGCCGTTACAGTACGTTACATTTAGAGGGGTGCACTTAGGGCAATGGGCAATGGGTAATGAACAATGGCTATGGATCGGGCTGTGGAGTTTTGGCCTAATAGTGGCGATGGTTGCGATCGCAATTTTCCATCGTCGTTTACAGGCATCATTAGCAACGGCTCCTCGATTACCTTTGTTAGAAACAGCACCTGATAGATTACCGACGGTCACCCTTATTATCCCGGCCTATAACGAAAGCGTAAATATCACTGAATGTCTAGATGCGGCCTTAGCGAGTCATTTACCCCATCCTGAGCAGTTGCAGGTGATTGTAGCCGATGATGAATCGACTGATGACACAGCCGCCTTAGCAACAGCGGTAGCGCTTACGGACAAACGTCTAGAAGTAATAACGGTGCCCCCTCGACCTAAAGATATTTCTTGGCGGGGTAAGAACTGGGCTTGTGCTAATGCCGTCGAAAAAGCAACCGGTGATTATCTGCTCTTTATTGATGCAGATGTGCGGCTAGAGCCCGATGCCATCGCTACAGCCGTAACCGATTGCCAAAGTCAGCAAGCTGATTTGCTGAGCTGTGGCCCTGGTATTATCTGCGGCTGTTTAGCCGAGTGGCTAGTGCAGCCAGTGATGATGAGCTGCATCGCCGTTGGTTTTAATTTCGAAGCTGTGAATGACCCTAACGATACGAAAACAGCGTTTGCAGCTGGTCCATTTATGTTATTTCGCCGTAGTGCCTATGAGCACATTGGTGGTCATCGAGCGGTGGCCACTGAAACGGTAGAAGATGTGGAGTTAGCCAAGCGGATTAAGAACAGCGGTATGAAGCTACGCTATTTGCTGAGTACCAATCTGATCAGAGTACGAATGTATCGCTCATTCGCCGCACTGTGGGAGGGCTGGACCAAAAACTATTACGAAGGCGGTGGCAGAAATCTAGGCGGTACTCTTTATTCTGCCTATGCACTGAGCCTGATTTTTATCATGCCTTGGCTAGGGCTGGCAGCTGGCCTGCAGGGCACCTTGTTTGGCAATGGCATTGGTTGGTGGCTAGTGAGCAGCTTAGGCTTAGTCAGCATTGGGTTCCAGGTGTATATGCGTTGGGCAGCACAGCAGGTATTTAATCAGCCCTTTCGCTATTGGTGGTTAGGGTGGTTGAGCGGAGGAATTGTAGTTGCGATCGCCCTTACCTCAATCGTTAAAACTGAAACCGGCTGGGGATGGACCTGGCGCGGCCGATCCTTGTCAACATCCTAGAAACTCTAAATTCATGTTGCAGCGGTGGAGGATTATGGCAATAACTTGCTTCTAGCCCCAAAAAAAGTGGGCATAGTTATTGACACTACAATACTAAAAACTGCTAATATACATGAGCTAGCAGTCAAAGTTGGTTGTGTACTGGTAAATC
>JBCDFI010000364.1:0-5740 GCA_039178155.1 Cyanobacteria bacterium P01_H01_bin.105 | reverse complement strand
CAGGATTTCTGCCCTATATCCAACCAACAACCTCGCGAAACCCAACTCCCTCAAGAATCCCGGTTTCTTTCAACCCTAAAGCTTTGGCAATAAGGGACTTCTAAAAACCGAGATTCTTGCAAGGTTAATCCAGCATCAATCGCTGTAACCCTGGAGCTTCCAAGATGTGATCGGTGCTAACGAATCGTTGATAGGCATGGGCCGAACCAATCTGCTCCAGCAAGTTTTCCATCTTTGGCAATGTACCCTGCCTTAATCCCACATAGTCCGAATAACTGGAAAATTCCCATTCCTCTGGACGTTTTACTAGACCTGCTTTTACCGGGTTGAGATGAATATATCTCGATAGATTCAGCACGTAGGCATCACTATCTACCAAAATTGTCTGAAATCTACCTTGAAAGATAGAACCACAGCGTCGGTAGCGTTTATTCATTGCCTTGGTGTAAGACAATGTAAACGCCTGCATTTTTTGAGAAAAATCACTCTGATGCAAATAAACCAAGAAATGATAATGGTTCGGCATCAGACAATAGGCGGTGACGTCCAGGGTATTGCCGACTAGATAATGACGAAACCGTCGTAGAAAAAAGAGATAGTTTTCCCGTTCAAAGAAAATCTTCTCGCGGTTATTGCCACGGTTATATAGGTGATAGTACTGCCCTGGTAAAAATTCTGTCTTACGCCTTGGCATTGTTGCCCTTGATAAATCCATGGGCATAGAGTTCCCATTAGGCGCAAGCTCTGCATAGATCCCCGGTTTCTTCTCAAGGCCGGAGCTTAGGCAATAAAGCAACCCCAGAAACCGGGGATCTCCCAGGATTAGGCGCAAGCTCTGCATAGATCCCTTTCTTCTCAAGACCGGAGCTTAGGCAATAAAGCAATCCCAGAAACCGGGGATCTCCCAGGAACTAATCCGCTGGGCAAAGCTCAGTTAAAGGAATCCCTGTTGTTTGACTAACTGCTTGGCATTGTTGTTGGTATGTGATATCAGAATTATTGTTACGGATACCCTCTAATGCATCTTTTATCCAGCGCTGAGCCCGCTGCATTCGATCTTCCTCGCCTAGTTCTTCCATAATAAAAAACGCCTGCTGAAGAGTTTCTAACGCTTCTAAATATTGGGCCAGTTCAACGTAGACTGTGCCAATCAAATAGGTTCTATATCCTTCACTCGACCGAAGTCCCAGCTTCCGTGCAATGGCCAGAGCCTGCTGATAATAAGCTATTGCTTCTTCATCTTCGCCTTGAGCATCATAGACGAAGCCAATGTTGCTGAGTGTGATTCCTTCGCCCGCGCGATCCCCCACCTTGCGACGAATCGCTAACGACTCTTCGTAATACCGCAGGGCCTCGCTATAGTTTCCTTGAGCACGATAAACACCGCGTTAATTTGCAAAAAATGTTTCGGAGGCGATGTGTATTGGCTGGAATATTGAGTTTTGAGACCTTTGTCGAGATGAGCGCTTAGCGTACTATAAAAAATAAGAACCTGGGCAAAAGCATCAATATTCATTCCATTCCTCAAAAAGATATTCAATTTCTCGCTCATTAAATGGATTTTTACTGTTTTCTAATTGTCTTATCCATATCTCTCTCTTCTCCCTATACTTCTTATCCATAGGTTGATACTTTTCATTCAAAAGAAGGAATTTTTTGAAGTCATCAGATGCTTGAGAGAAATCTCCTACAAGAGCATTTGCAATTCCACGACTGTCGTAATTCCAACTATTTTCTGGATCTATAGCAACGATCTTGTTGCAGACATCAATTACTTGTTCCGCATATCCGTACACACTACCAACCCAACAAAGGGTATCAAGTTCTGATGTATTAATTTTTATTGGGTATCCCAGCTTCTTAGCTTTAAGATATAGATTAACTGCTTCCTTGACAAGTTTCTTATCTTGATTATCTATATATATGGCTGTTAGAAAATCATCTAATGCTAAGTTATAGCTTCCTTGTACTTTGTAGATTCTACCTCTATCGATACGGTTAGTTACTCGCTCTGGGTTAATATTCACAGCCCAATTAAAAGCTTCTATTGCCTCTGAGTATCGTTTTTCTTCTACATAAAGATTTCCTAAATCACTAAAAAACCACTCAAAGGCTGGCTCAAGGAAAATTGCATGTTGATAATAACCAACAGCTTGAGAATGCTGACCAGTTTCGTGATAAGTCCGACCAAGGACACCAAATCCCCAGGCATAAGAAGGTTCTAATATAACAGCTTTTTCTAAATCAGATTTGGCCATATCATAATTCCCTAAAACTCTGTGTAAGTCACCTCTTGAACCTAAAGCCTCCGAGTTGTTACCATCTGTTTCTAGAACTCTATTCAGGTCTTTCATTGCATATTCTAAGTACTCATCACCTAAAAGACGGTTGATTTCACCACGAGAATAGATTGCTCTATTGATTGCTTCATCAATCTCCTGCTTCTGTATCTTTTTTGTTGAATTTTGAGGTGTTGAAAAATTGTTCGAGGCTATGGAGCTTTCAACTTGATTTATCGTAATTGTTACAGCTTCCTGTAGTGCATGTATTCTCTGAACTAATCTAGAGGCCCACAATGATACTGATATAAATGTAACAATACTAACTGATGCTGCTATGAAAGTCATTTGTTTTGCTTGTTTTTTAGCTCTAAAAATTATCTTCTCCGAATTCTCTTTTTGACTAATAGCTAGAAAAGAATAATCTTCTTTACTTAAGCTTTTATCTGAAGACCAATTTTGTATATTTTCTAATTCTTCCTTTTCTAGTAGCTGTTTCTTATCTTTGTAGCCAGATTCTATCCAGGTACTTATTTTTTCCCCATAGGGTCTAATATTTCCTTGTATGTGTTTCACCCACCTAAGATTAAAAATCCTACTGTAAATACGATTAAATACCTGTAATTGTCCTAATTGCTCTGATACTAAACCTGACAATCGGAGATTTATTTCTTCTGGACTACCACTTGGATATACTTTTTTATTATCTTCTAGTATGTGTTTGTATAGCTCTAATAGTCGCCCTACCTGTTTCTCATTTTGTAAAATCCGGTCGCGAATCGTGCGCAAATGGGGTGGTTCATCCTGAGCTTCCCAGTTATCAATCACCCGCTGTTGCACCACGGTGGCCACATCACCTGTGCCCGATCCTGCCACCAACTGACACACCTTCTGGGTCAAAAACGGCTGTCCGCCAGTCCAGTGCAAAATCTCTTTTAAGGTTTCTTTTGGTTCTGGGACTCTTCCTACCAGACCGGTCAACAGCGGCTGAGCATCCTCTAGCTGAAATCCTGTCAGCTGAATTGCCCGACCAATATTAAACTGAATACCCGTTTTGTTTTTGACTAGATCCATCGGTGTGGCCACACCAATCAACACAAAGCTCAGCCGGTTTAGCTCTGGATTCTCTGCCCGCTGTTCATAGCACTCCCGCAGTATTCCAAAAAAGTCGTCAGTATTAAACCCAAGGGTAAGCAGGCTATCAATCTCATCTAAAAAGATCACTACCTGTCCAGGAATAGCCGATAACACTTCGGTTTGTAAAAACTTTCCTAGCTTGCGTGGAGTTGTTAATCGGCTCTCTTCCCACCAGTCACTCAGGTCAAAGTCTGGCCGATGCTGGTCAAACGCTAGCCGCTCCACCAGGGCATCCATTAGAGTAAAGTACCAATCTTCTTCTTGAATATTTTTACTCTGGGTGCCAAAACTGCTGATATCAATGGAAGCGCAGGTTGTTCCTATGGCTTTTAGTCGTGCTGCCGTTCGTACTCGCAAACTGGACTTTCCCATCTGGCGAGAGTTAAGCACATAGCAATACTCCCCATTCCGCAGGGCACCGTAGAGTTCTGCATCTGCTGCCCTCTGTACATAGCTAAGGGCTTCAACTGGCAAACTACCACCACTGACTTGATAGGAATACTCAACCATGGCTACTTATAGAACGGGGGCATTCTTAAACGTTAAAAATGGGGATGAAATACTCAAAGTCTACAAAAGACTACATTAAACGGGCCTGAAAATATTGGCGATAGAGATCGCAGAGCGGTATGACACCATCGCCTTCATACCGAATCAGGCCCAGGCTGTTGAGCTGGGTGGTTAACTTAGACAACTCTGCTGTATTGATGGCAAAAACACTGCCGTTTTGTAAAATGTCCCAAAAAGTTTCAGCCAATTGAGGTACGGCTTGCAAATCGGTTAAACACTGTTGTAGATGAGTGCCATAGGGGCCATGATCTGTGGCAGCCTCCTCCTGAAGCTGAGCCACGGTGATCCGATCCTTGGCGAGTCGGTACAGGGCCTTGCGCCATAGATACGGGTGCCCCCCTAATAATGTTTTCAGAGTTTGCAATTGGGTTGATGATAGCTGTACACCATGCAGATTAACTAGTTGATGTAGCTCGGTATCGTTAAATTCTTGGAGCTTAATGGCTGTGCCCACATTAAACGGCGACCGTTTAGCTTCCAGCGGAATGTCGATGTCTTGGGTATGGGCAATCACCACATGGAATTTGCGCCATTTTTGGGTGTCTTTGCTGGCTTCATGCCACACTCGCAGCATACTAAAAAAGTCAATGGCGACATCGGGGTACTTACAAATTTGGTCTACTTCATCTAACCCCAGCACCAGGGTATCTGAGATTTTTGCCAAAATGTATCTCTCAAAATAGCGCTGGCACCGTCGCAATAGACCCAGCCGATTTTTTGCCCAGGTATCTAACTGATCGGGCAAATCTAGCTCATCAGTAACCGAGTAGCAGAACCACTGGAGTAGCTCATCGAGATCTTCTAAGATGTCTCGGTCTGCGGCTCTGAAATTGAGTCGTACCACGCGGCAGCCTTTACTCTCCGCATAGGCCAGGGTACGGGTCATTAATGAAGACTTGCCCATTTCCCGAGGAGCTTTAATGCGGATAAGTGCCCCTGGTTTCAGAACTGCTTCGTAGCAGTCTTTTTCTACTGAAGCCCGCTTGATATAAAAATGCGAGCCTAAACCAACCTTTCCTTCTGGTTCTTCAAGCGGAGCGGGTGCAATGTTGGGCGTTAGGTCTTCAGCAACTGGCTCGTCTTTTTCTCCAGATGGTTCAGCTTCATCAATATTGGGCCGAATTTTTAAAGTGGGGATATCACTTTCAGCAATGCCCTCCATTTCAATGGATACTCGCCCAAACCGATAGGCATCGGGTACGTTGCGGTTAAAGCCCAGTGCATCGTAAAAACCCACGGCAAACTTTAGGGCCGCTTGGTCCCCGATGGCATCATTCATACCCACTACATAGTCTACATATTTACCAATGGCCTCGGCCTGTACTTCGGAATAGCAGGCATTGAGTAATACGCACTTAACACTAGGGCATAGACTAAACAGCCCTGAGAGTGCTTCGCCACTAACAGCTTGAGCTTCACCCAATTCGTTTTCCAGTAAGATGCCTTGGGTTCCTTTTCCATGGCCAGAGAAGTGAACCAATTCAGGCTCATGCTCCAGGACTGCTCGTTGTAGGTCTTTGGGGCGTACAGCCCATTTTTCGATTACTTCAAAGTTATGGTGGCGGGTGGATAGGGCCAATCCTTCTTGGATGTCACGAACCTCCTGCATTAATCGTAGGCGACCGGTATCTGAAGGATTTGCTGCAAGGATGAGGATTTTCTTAGTCGCCATGGAGTTTGGCAGTGTAGAAGTTTAATAGGTCTGGCGATGCAAAAGCCTATCTTTACTTTAGTCTCTGATGAAAAGATATTAT
>JBCDFI010000363.1:0-5758 GCA_039178155.1 Cyanobacteria bacterium P01_H01_bin.105 | reverse complement strand
CTGGCGTTAATTGTTGATAACTGCCCTTGCTGTCGATAGTAGTCAAGTAGCGGTCCAGTCTCTTCTTGATGATGCGCCAATCGACGACGAATAGATGGAATGGGTTCATACTCGTCGTTAGCAGAGAGTCGATTGATCAAAAGCCCGGTCATCGCTTTGAGGTATGCAACCGTCGCGGCAGGTTGTCCCACCCTTAGCAACAACTCATTCAGGGCTTCAGCCTGGGCTAGCGTGCGTGGAAACCCATCTAACACCCAGCCTTTCAGCATGACATCGGGTTGCTCAAACCGTTTTCGCAGCAGCTTGATAACAACCGCATCGGGCACTAGCGCCTGAGCTGCGACATAGGGACTCGCCTCAAGACCAAGGATGGACCCCTTAGCAACGGCTTCACGGAGCAGATGACCCATGGACACATGGGGAATACGCCAGTGCTCAGCTAGTGTTTTTGCCTGTACCTTAACTCCCGTACCGGGAGGCCCTAAAAGAATAAGCTGCTTAAATTTCATGGATAGACCTTTATAGATCGTAACGTTGGCTATCTTGTCAAAAGAGACACTGTCTTGTTCTAAGAAGATAAGCTGTGCCTATGGTCATAAGTATGTTTTACCCGTTGGTTAGATCCTCATTTTTATGCATATTCTTTTAGAATTAGCGAGTCTCTTGATTTTGCTTGGGTTTTGTTTGGGATCAATGGGCGCAAGGGTATGGCTATACCCCCAGGAATCCAGGCATCAACGTTACTCTCTGTAAACATGTAAATGTTTGTTTAGAGATTATTCAAAAAAGAGATGTTGCGTAACAGCTCACTTCAGGTTACTTCGCTAAACTTCGCTTCCCATCGCCAGTCCTGTGAGTTGTTCAACTATATACACACTACTCATTGAGGATGCATGGGGACGACCGACACAATAAGGTATCTAGACACCTATTTTGAGCTACATGTTTTATCGACTATGTCGTTCCCTGCGACGTTTTTTTCGTCGCTCTCAGACAGTTAACAACGAACCGCTGAACAAAGTCAGTCTGATCGTTATTATTCTGATCGATATTTTTATCTTGACCAATGTGTTTATTGGCTTAAATGATATCGGTCAGTGGTATATTTCACCCTCTAGTGCCTATCCTTGCCATGCCGAGTGGGCTGCCTATCGGCAGAACACAGCTGAGTATAAAAACTTTGAGTTAATTCGATCGGCGGCCAATAATATCGGCGTCAAGCCCAGATATGGTCAAGCGGCTGTTGATCGTCTCGGAGAGGTGAGTGATCTCTGTTTACAGTACGCAGAGATAAGGGATGCAGTCAAACAGCCAGAAAATGCATCTATATTAGAAACGTTGGCACAGAAAGAGAGTGCGATCGCAA
Source organism: Cyanobacteria bacterium P01_H01_bin.105 (assembly GCA_039178155.1). GTDB lineage: Bacteria > Cyanobacteriota > Cyanobacteriia > Phormidesmidales > Phormidesmidaceae > Leptothoe. The sequence goes on along the minus strand of JBCDFI010000363.1, from coordinate 4,392 downwards.
CCCTAGAAAACACAAATCGCACCATCCGCCAACAGTATGACTCTACTCTACTAGAAGAGATTGCAGACCAGCCCCGTGAGCAATCAATTAATCTCACCAGCGCAGCACAGGCAAAAGCAGATTTAGCTCAAAATGAGACTCAGATTAACACCTTAAAATCTGAAGTTGCGGTACTCAAAGATGAATTACTTGCGACCCCTGAGAGTGCTGCATTTTTAGCTTTCCTCACCCAAGACACTCCATTTCAAACAGTCAAGCAAGGCTATGAGAAAGCCAACTTTTGGTATCCCAGCATTCAACTAGTTTTTCAGGCAGTTTTTTTGGGGCCTCTGATTCTGATTGCCTTTGCTGGATATACGGTAGCCCAGCGCAAACGCTACGGACTGATTGCCTTGATCAGCTGGCATCTGTTGGTGATCTTTTGTATTCCACTCATGCTCAAAGTTTTTGAGTTTATGCAGGTGGGTGTAATTTTTAATGTCGTATTTGACATTGTTAGCGCCCTATTTGGCAGACTCTTGTTTTTAGTAAGCTATATTTATATCTTGCTAATCCCGCTGCTAGGGTTTGGTGTGATTAAACTTGCTCAACGGTTTATCTTTAATCCAAAGCTCCAGGCAGCGGGTCGGGTGCAAAATTCACGCTGTATTAAGTGCGCCAAGAAGATAAAGGATCATGATACACACTGCCCCCACTGTGGCTATCATCAGCATCGAGAGTGTGACCATTGCCATCAGTCCACGTATAAATATTTACCCTACTGTCACAATTGCGGCACCACACAGACGGTTGAAAGCATGAGATAAACAAAAATCACATCGTTAACAACTCAATAAGACCCATTTTTACGAGCAAAATCTTATCTGACCTGTCGTTTTGACCTAGCCGCATCATACTGGCTAAGCCCAACAGGTTGTTGGGCTTTACTCAGTTGAATGGAGTATTTACCAGTTTGAAAGAAATACACAAGCCAGCTCAAAATGCCCACAAATTTTGCACCGTCTTCAAACAAAAATGCACGCTGGCCAGAAAGCTCAAGCATATCTATCGCAATTGACATACCGAAAAAGCCCAATGCGATCGCTAATAGGAAATGGTCTGTTCTCAAGATAAGTTTATAGAACCTAAAAAGATAAGACAGGAAAAAGACACCGTAGCTAGCATAGATAACTTTGCTAGAGATACCCAACTGAGGGAATACAGTCTCATGTAGCAAAAAGGCATCATCCAGACCTAGAAAAAGTGTAAGAGAGGCTGAAACAAACAGAAAGCGTTTGAGCTGCCGATAGCTTGCACAATGATTTGGAAGAACTGTTGCACTAAAGAAACAGATCATGGCTGAGGCAGCCCATAAGCAGATGCCTATTTGAGATAAAAAGCCTGCATAGAAAGGAAGCTGACCAATAGCGGCTGTATCCCTAGTCAAATCACTAATAGGCACATTTTGCCAGATATAGAGATACAACACTATTCCCAACGTCAGTGTAGAAACAGCCGTAATCAAGGCCACTGAAGGCAGGCTTGATTTGAAATTACTAAAGAAAGCGTGTAGTAAATTCTTTTTATTATTATTGCTGGCCATAAAAGACCGCCCCACTAGCTTTAGCCAGCAGCACGGATAGCTGATAAGTATGACTGATACGCACTAGCAGCCTATTACTTTGTCCTAATTGATTTAGGAGAGGCTTATTTATCGTTTAACCTTCTGTTAACCCTAAGTTAATCCTTTGATTGACGCAACTACGTACATTCTATCTAACCGTCCCAGTCTTTAACAAAACTAGTAGATTTCACATCTTTTTCCTCTCTCCAGGCATACTCAAAATGACATAGTGCAAACCTGACGGATTTCCCCATGCCCATGCAAGACTTCAACTGGAAAAAGCTTCAAAATGGTTCGGACATCCGGGGTGTTGCAATTGATGGTGTTCCTGACGAACCTGTTAACCTCACTCCAGACGTGGCCCAGCGTCTAGGTCAGGCCTTTGCTACCTGGCTCGCCACAAAACTTAGTAAATCCACCACTGATTTACAGCTAGCTGTCGGTCGCGATAGTCGTATATCTGGTCCTGCCCTCATGCAGAGTGTCATGGATGGTATGGCCGCTTTGGGTGCTCAAGTTTATGACTTTGGCATGGCTTCTACGCCTGCTATGTTTATGAGTACTGTCACCTCTGGCTTTGACTGCGATGGAGCCATTATGATGACGGCTAGCCATCTACCTTTTAACCGCAACGGCCTTAAATTTTTTACGGCCCAGGGTGGCCTCGGCAAACCAGATATTACTGAAATTCTGACGCTGGCTGAGCAAAACGACATCTCTACGGCAACCACAGTTGGGACTGTTGAAACTCGGGACTTTATCTCGGTGTATGCAGACCAGCTGGTACAGAAAATTCGTTCTGCCGTTAACCACTCTGAAAATTTTGATCACCCTCTACAGGGGTTAAAAATTATTGTTGATGCAGGTAACGGCGCAGGTGGATTTTACGCTAGTAAAGTGCTTGAGCCACTGGGGGCTGATACCACTGGCAGCCAGTTTTTAGAGCCTGATGGCATGTTTCCTAACCACATTCCTAATCCTGAAAATACCGAGGCAATGGCCTCTATCTGTCAGGCGGTGCTGACTCATCACGCAGACTTTGGCATCATTTTTGATACGGATGTGGACCGTTCTGCTGCGGTTGATGCCCAGGGTCAAGAACTGAACCGTAATCGTCTGATCGCCTTAATTTCTGCCATCGTGCTCCAAGAACATCCAGGATCTACCATCGTCACTGACTCCATTACTTCTGATGGGTTAACCCAGTTTATTGAACAAGATTTACAGGGTAACCATCACCGCTTTAAGCGCGGTTATAAAAATGTCATTACTGAAGCGATTCGCTTAAACCAAACTGGAGAAGAGTCTTGGTTAGCGATTGAAACCTCCGGTCACGGGGCCATGCGAGAAAATTACTTTCTAGACGATGGGGCTTATCTAGTTAGTAAGTTGTTAATTGAACTGGCCAGAGCTAATCAATCTGGACGCTCACTTACGGATTTGATTTCAACTCTAAAAGAGCCTCACGAGAGTCGAGAGATTCGGATTAAAATTGGCGTAGACGACTTTAAAGCCTATGGCGAGGGTGTCATCGAAAAGCTTAAAGCTTTTGTTGACGAGCAGTCTGATTGGTCATTGGTGCCCAACAACTATGAAGGTATTCGGGTGGCTTGTTCATCGACCGAAGAGGATGGATGGTTTTTGCTGAGACTTTCTCTCCACGACCCCGTACTCCCTTTAAACATTGAGTCAAATGTGGAAGGAGGGGTTTCTAAAATCACCCAACGGCTACTGGGCTTCTTTAGCGATGTTGAGTCTCTTGACATATCTGCTTTTTCATAGTCGCTGCTGGTTTGAGTCATCAGCAGTATTGGCATGAGACAACTATTGTCTAAACCACCTGCCCCTGAATTTTATTAGGGGCAGGTGGCTGCAAAGTAATTGCCTACTTATGGCAGTTACATCCGGTGTGCCCGCAACCACTAGAGTTATCTGCGTGTCCACCAGAACAGCCTTCGCTGCAATAATATTGACCATCTTTCTCAAGTGCTTGACTGGTATCAACCACACACAGACAAGACTCACAGGCACATTTCATTTGAGTCACAGTCGTCATAATCAGGCTCCTTTCTAGGTAGAATCAAGATATTGAACAATGCAATATCTGAACAATCATTCATGGATAAAGACTAACACATGAACAGATGTTCAGGTATTTAGATCTTAAATTCCTGATATTGATTTCTCTATGGTCAACGATAGTCTGCCAGATGTATTAACTATTGATAAGGCTCAGAGGATGGCTGAGTTTTTCGCTGTTCTCAGCGATCCCAATCGCTGGCGAATCTTATCGGCATTGGCAGCTCAAGAATTGCGGGTACGGGATTTGGCAGCGGCGGTGGATATGACTGAATCGGCTGTATCCCACCAGCTACGGATTCTGCGTAATTCACGCCTGGTCAAATATCGTAAACAAGGGCGTAATGTTTTCTATTGTTTAAAGGATCACCATATTGTAAATCTCTATCGTGATGTTTCCGAGCATCTAGATGAGGTCTAAAGCCCGATTCCTTAGAGAAACCGAGCTTTAAATCTTGCCGCTGCTGATTGAGGGGATACGCCGATCAACCCGTGATTTAATAGCACCAGGCTTTACGGATTAATTCATCTCGAGGATCAGCAACCCCTACATCTTCTAGCCTGCTATATAGGCTTTGCCTTGCTCAAAGCGATTATTGACTTCTTCCCAGTTCACTACATTCCACCAGGCGTTGAGGTAATCTCCTCGACGATTTTGATATTTGAGATAGTAGGCATGCTCCCAAACATCGTTACCCATGATGGGATAG
>JBCDFI010000362.1:0-5771 GCA_039178155.1 Cyanobacteria bacterium P01_H01_bin.105 | reverse complement strand
CCTTACACCTTTTTCAACCAGCTAAACATAGCTCGCAGATCCTTACCGACCTCTTCGATCGGGTGCTCCGCTTCGCGACGACGGATGGCATTAAAGCCAGGATTACCAGCCTGACTCTCAAGCACAAACTCACGGGCAAACTGTCCGGTTTGAATCTCCTTGAGAATCTGCTTCATTTCTTTTTTGGTGTCCTCAGTAATAATGCGGGGTCCCCGAGTATAGTCACCATACTCAGCCGTGTTGGAAATGCTGTAGCGCATATTGGCTAAACCACCTTCAACAACTAGGTCCACAATCAGTTTTACTTCGTGGAGACACTCAAAGTAAGCTAATTCTGGCTGATATCCAGCTTCAATCAGGGTTTCAAAACCGGCCTTAATTAGTTCACTCAAACCACCACACAGCACCACCTGCTCACCAAAGAGGTCGGTTTCAGTTTCTTCGCGAAACGTGGTTTCTAAAATACCGGCACGGGTACCGCCAATGCCCTTAGCGTAGGCCATGGCCATATCGCGACCTTTACCAGAGGCATCCTGGTAAACAGCAAACAGAGCAGGCACTCCCTGTCCTTGCTCATAGGTACGACGAACCAGATGCCCCGGTCCTTTGGGCGCAATCATAACCACGTCCACATCTTCAGGGGGAACGATCTGAGCAAAGTTAATGTTAAACCCGTGGGCAAAGGCTAGTACATTACCAGCCGATAGGTTAGGGGCAATGCTTTCTTTATAGACACTCTTTTGGACTTCGTCAGGCAGCAAGATCATGATCATATCTGCTGCTGCTGCTGCATCGGCGACGGGTTTAACCGTGAGACCTTCGGCTTCGGCTTTGGCCGTAGAGCGGCTGCCTTCATAGAGACCCACGACGACGTTGACGCCGCTGTCTTTAAGGTTGAGAGCATGGGCATGCCCCTGGGAGCCGTAACCAATAATAGCCACGGTTTTCCCATTGAGTAAATCTAGATTTGCGTCGCTGTCGTAGTACATCTGGGCCATTGTTCAGAGCTCTCCTTGATTTGCGGCTGTAGATAGCCAAACTAGTCGTCAGTCCAACATCGAATGTGCGATACATTACATGCTGGTGTGCAGCCTTCGATCCTACCAAACCATTTGCCGATGTATGCAGGTGAGCGTCCCTAAACGTTTGGCATTTTTTCATGCCAGGGTGTAGCGTGCTCATAAGCCGACGCCACTTCAAACAGGGTGTCTTCCCGTAGGGCATTGCCAATCAGCTGCATGCCAATGGGTAAACCGGCCTGGTCAAACCCACAGGGCAGGCTAATACCGGGTAACCCGGCCAGATTCACCGTAATTGTCATCAGGTCAGACAAATACATGCTGAGGGGGTCGTCCACTTTGGCACCCGCCTTAAAGGCGGTGCTGGGTACTGTCGGCGTCAGCAACACATCCACATCTTTAAACGCCGCTTCAAAATCTTGCTTAATCAGGGTGCGTACTTTTTGCGCTTGGAGATAGTAGGCGTCGTAATAGCCTGCCGACAGAGCATAGGTGCCAATCATAATGCGGCGCTTGACCTCAGCCCCAAAGCCTTCGGCGCGGGTCTGCTTGTACATCGACAATAGATTGTCGGTTTCAGACCGCATGCCATAGCGGACACCGTCATAGCGAGCCAGGTTTGACGAGGCTTCTGAGGGGGCAATGATGTAATAGGTGGGTAGCCCGTAGCGAAAGTTAGGGCAGGAAATTTCCACAATTTCGGCACCCAGCGCTTTTAATTGAGCAATGGACGCATCCATGGCTTTGGCGACGTCGGCATCCAATCCCTCGCCAAAGGTTTCTTTCACCAGGCCAATGCGCTTGCCTTTCAGGTCAGTTTTGAGATGCTGAGTGTAGTCAGGAATGTTGACCTTGAGACTGGTGGAATCTTTGGTGTCGTGACCTGCGATCGCACCCAATAAAATCGCCGCATCTTCCACGGTGCGACTAAAAGGACCAATCTGATCCAACGACGAGGCAAAGGCCACCAGGCCAAATCGCGATACTAATCCATAGGTGGGCTTCATTCCCACCACACCGCAATAGGACGCAGGCTGACGAATGGACCCACCCGTATCAGAGCCGAGGGAAATCGGCGCTTGGTCAGCGGCCACCGCAGCAGCGGACCCACCAGAAGATCCCCCCGGTACGCAGGTCGTGTCCCAGGGATTCGCTGTCAGCTGATAGGCAGAATTTTCGGTGGAGCTGCCCATGGCAAACTCATCCATGTTGGTCTTACCTAAAAAAATTGCCCCTGCATCGGCTAAACGCTGAGTTACAGTCGACTCATAGGGAGGGATAAATCCATCCAAAATTTTTGAGGCACAGGTTGTCCGAATTCCTTTGGTACAAAGGTTATCCTTTAAAGCAATGGGAATACCGGTCAGGGGACCGAGTGGGGTACCAGCCGCAATGCCATCATCTACCTGCTGGGCCTGAGCCAGCGCTTTGTCAGCAGTCACCGCCAGAAAACTATGAAGTTTGGGCTCTAGCGCCTGCAAGCGGTCTAAATAGGTTTGAGTAATTTCAACCGCAGTACGCTCTTTTTGGATGAGCTGTTGCTGCAACTTGCGGATGACTGACATTCGGGCTCCTTCAGTATGCCTAGCAATTCCAAGCTAACAGTATAGGTGGGAATGGCGGGAATAGAACCATTGACATCAGCAATACAAATTTGGCCTGTCCGATAGATGTTTTGCAGGAAATGTGTAGCTGAGTACAATCTTTCCTATTATTTTTCTATTAAATCTTTAGTGAGTACTTAGTATATTTAATGACTAAGGCTAACGTTTCGATATCGTCCTCAATTCGTTCTCTGGTGATTGTTCGTTATTCCGTTTCAAAGCGTATATGCTTATTTTTCGCTCTATTGCTAGACCGATATGGCGTCGGACTTGGGTGCGACTGTTGCTATTGTCTAGCAGCACCCTAGGGATTTTATTGCTGGCAGCGCCTCGGCTGCCATCGGAGTGGGCACTGATTCCTGGCACGCTAGCAGACGCGCCGGACACGGCAAATGACGCTGATAATACGCAGACCTCAGCTCAGCTCACACCGGCTCAATCAGCAGTCCTAAAATCGGAGCAGCAGGCCGAACGGCTGATCAAGACAGATAGCCTGATCCGACCCTACCTGGCCCTGACTCAGCTCAGCCATGGTCTGACTGAACGGGTTGTAACACAAGGACGGGCAGCTGATAGCTATAGCCGTGCGATCGCACTTGCTCAAGCAGCCCTAGCTCTGCGCCAACAAGGCAGCAATATCGAACTGAGCAAACAGGAAGAAATTCTTTGGCAAAGAGCAATTCATGCACTTAAAGCTGTCGACAGCGGCTCAGCTCAATACCCTCAAGCCCAGAAAAAGCTGACGGAATATAGCAACGTTGTCACCTTCGTCAGTCGCCGTATTGATCAGCAGCGCTCTGACTTTCTCATACCGATTGCCTCTGAAAGGGGAAATCCGAATAGTGTACGCATTTCCCTCTGTCAGCTAGGGACCAGTGAATGTCGTGGGTTTCGTGGCGATGTAGCTCCTGCGAGTCTGGCGAGCCTAGTCAAGTTGCCCATTGCCGTTGCCCTAATGCATCAAGTCGCCAACGGCCACTCAAGTTTAGACGAGCAAATTTATATCGATCCGGGCAACTTCACTGAAAATGCTCAAGGGGCCAAAATTTTTGTTGATAAGACCTACACTCTGCGAGAGGTCATGGTGCGCATGATTACCGAGAGCAACAACATTGCCACCAATCAGCTGATTGATTATATGGGTCACGACACCATCAACCAGGCCCTCAAAGCCGAAGGATTTACCAAAACCACAGTGGGTCACAAACTCGTCGGTGACAGCACTTATCCCAAAAGCATGGGTGCAGGCAAAAATGTCAGCACCGCCGATGAGCTGACCCAGATGATGATGCGCATCTACAGCTTTACCAAGGAAAGCGATGAAGAGATTCTGAATGCCTTAGTAGGTCAATATGACCTTGACTTTGGATATCGTGCCCTAGTCAAGGAAAAGCCAAACATTTTTTGGATCGGTGAGAAAACAGGGCAAAATTCTTCGGTTATCGGCAGCACAGTGGCATTCAAAGTAGGAGACGAACGCTATGTCATGACTGTCACCATCGACAAAAGTGCAAACCAGGGCCGACTGCGACAAATCATTCGAGATACTGCTCGACATGTATTGGAGCATGGTCCTTTAGACCAGCAGCCTGCCCCCAAAATAGCTAGAAATATTTAGCTAAAGATCTCCTGATTGTTTTCAAGCCGATATCACAGAATTGACCAATTCTCATTAGAAAATGGAAGATTAGATTTCATGCATAGGCAAATTTTGAACGTCTAAAAATTCAGCCGATCTGACTCGTTTTAGTCCTACACAAATTTGCTCATCCGCAACTTTGATTATCGGGATTATCGGCTCCAATCGATCTGACGCGATGAGCTGGAGCGCTCACCACAGCAACTGTGTATCATCCTAAAAACAACGACTGTAGTTAATCACCAATGACAGTTGCATAGCTCATAACCTCTGTAAAAATAGAGGTCATTTGCTCCCGATTGTTGAGTATTTCAGAACACAAAGCAAAATTAATTTGTTTCAACCTCTTGTCAAGGGTTAGATACACCCTCAAACTAAATAATGAATTAATAAACTGCGCTAGTGAGACGAGCCTGTGAAAAGAGTTCTTTCGATTATTCTCGGCGGCGGTGCTGGCACTCGCCTTTACCCCCTAACCAAGTTTCGTGCAAAGCCCGCAGTTCCCCTTGCCGGTAAATATCGATTGATTGATATTCCAGTTAGTAACTGTATTAACTCTGAAATCCTAAAAATCTACGTCCTCACGCAGTTTAATTCGGCCTCACTTAACCGTCACATCACTCGGGCCTATAACTTTTCTCAATTTAGCGATGGTTTTGTTGAGGTCTTAGCCGCCCAGCAAACCCCAGAAAGCCCCAGCTGGTTCCAGGGTACTGCAGACGCTGTACGTAAGTATCTGTGGCTGTTTGAGAGCTGGGATGTGGATGATGTCATCATCCTCTCAGGCGATCACCTTTACCGCATGGACTACCGCTTGTTTGTAGAACGTCATCGCAGCACGGGTGCGGATGTAACCCTATCGGTGGTTCCTGTTGGCCATAAGGTCGCTTCTAGCTTTGGTCTGATGAAGATTGATGGGTCGGGCCGCATCATTGACTTTAATGAAAAGCCCAAGGGGGATGCCCTTGAGAGCATGAAGGTGGATACCACCACCCTGGGCCTAAACCCCGAACAGGCGAAGGACAATCCATTTATTGCCTCCATGGGCATCTATGTGTTTAAAAAGCAGGCACTTATTGACCTGCTGCGTCGTTCCCCTGAACAAACTGATTTTGGCAAAGAGATTATTCCAGGTTCTGCCAATGAATATAATGTTCAGGCCTATCTTTTTGATGGTTACTGGGAAGATATTGGAACGATTGAAGCCTTTTTCAATTCCAACCTGGCGCTTACTCAACAGCCTAATCCACCTTTTAGTTTCTACGACGAAGAGGCTCCTATTTATACAAGGGCTCGTTATCTTCCTCCCAGTAAGGTGCTTGACTCTAAGATTACCGAATCGATCGTAGGTGATGGCTGCATGCTAAAACAATGCACCATCCATCGAACCGTCATCGGACTACGCCAGCGTATTGGTGCTAATTGTGAAATTGAAAATGCTCTGCTTATGGGAGCTGACTATTACGAGTCTGGAAATGAGAGTCAACAGCACCTCACCCGAGGCAAAGT
>JBCDFI010000361.1:0-5786 GCA_039178155.1 Cyanobacteria bacterium P01_H01_bin.105 | reverse complement strand
ATTAAAGAGGCGTAGGCTATTCTGGCATACCCCTTTAGGCTGACTCCACGCCGGGGGTCGTAGCCTGCCAATATTTTTGCATTGTCAGCACTCGCTAGCTGAAAACAGTCAGACAATCGATATGAGGTCCGCCCCAACACGTGCATAGCCCGTTGAGCAGACCAATAGCAAGCCTCTTGCAAATAGGCCGATAAATGCCCAAAAGCTAGAGCATCTGGCTGTTCTTTCCAACGAGTATGCCAATAAAGTGACCAGAAATCTTCTGAAGGGGGGGCGTCGGATAATTGGGCTTGATGCTGTTCAAAATTTTGATGCAGTCTATGGTCGACAGCCCAATGGCTGAAGCGATCTGTCTTAAATTCAATAAATGTTGAGAAGATTTCGATCAGGCTCTGTCGAGAATACATATATGAAATCAAAATGAGCCTCAAACGACGCAGCTCTTAGGGGCATTAGGAAAGCATCGGGAATATCTAGAGAGTGGTTGGAAATCAAGTCAATGTTTTCTAACCTAGATATCTGTTTATATATCGCACATTCCTGATAAGAACCTGAATAAACTCAGCTCCTCATATCAAAAATATCTTTTAAGTTCGGATTGTTTTTCTAGATTGAACTCCGAATAGAAATACTATTCTGGACTAGTTCAGAAGATCTGCTTCTAAATCTCGCAAAATAGTAGAGCTATTGGATTGCTTAGGACTAAAAATCGCTTGCAAGGATTGCTCTAACGTTTCTCCCATAGCAATACGATTTTGATACGCCACAATCACACGGGCCAAAATCGGTAACCGGTTTTGTTCTGCTTCTAGGTATAGAGGCTCTACATATAGCAATGATTCTTCAATCGGGATTACCAGTAGATTACCTTGATTGGCGCGAGATCCTTGGGTATTCCATAGAGAAATACGCTGGGAGATTTCTGGGTCCTGGTTAATCCGAGCTTCAATTTGCTCAGGCCCATACACTAACTCCTGTTTAGGAAAACGATAGAGCAGCATGCGACCATATTGGTCCCCATCAGAGCGCGAGGCTAACCAAGCAATCAGGTTATTTCGTTGAGAGGGTGTAAATGGACGTAGGAGAACAAATTCTTCTTCATCCTCCTGGAGCAGTTTCATAATCAAATAGTAGGGCTCTACCACCTGAGACTCGTTGGCATAGATCTCATTTGGAGCCCGCCAAGTATCTTCCCGATTATAAAAAATACGGGGGTCGGTCATATGGTAAACCAACAGCTGATTAGACTGTACTAGAGAGTAGTCTTCGGGATAGCGAATGTGGGCAACTAAGGCAGGGGGCATTGATTCTAAGGGCTGGAGCATTTTTGGCAATAGCTGAGCCCAGGTTTGAATAATGGGGTCGGTAGCATCGGCAACGTACAGTGAGACTGAGCCGTTGTAGGCATCAACCACCACTTTGACTGAGTTGCGCATGTAGTTAAATGGCTGTCCGCCTGGGTCTGAGTAGGGGTAGCGATCGCTAGTGGTGTAAGCATCGATCATCCAGTAGAGATAGCTGCCTTCGGGATCAATCGGATTAGAAGCATCAGAAGCCGCTTGAGCATTAGCATCTGCCACTACCAAATAGGGATCTCCATCAAATTGAAGAAATGGAGCAATTTGTTTGACTCGTGCTTGAATATTACGCCGAAACAACAGTCTTGTGTCAGTCGTAAAGTCATTGGTAAATAGCATTTGCCAGTCGCCCAAATGCTTTGCATAGAGAAGTCTTCGCCAAAAATTACCTAAGCTGATGCCAGCTTTCCCAGCATAAGTAGTATAAACATTGTCATTCTCGCTTGGGTAGTCTAATTCGGGCACCCGAGTACCGGTCATTACATACGTATTTGTCAGCTCTCCAAAGTAAATACGCGGCTGGCCTATAGGAATACTACGAGCCACATCTTCATTGCTGGGAACATGGGCAATATCTTTAATAAAATAATCGGGTAACCCACCAATGGCCGCTGTATTGACCGGGCTCATGGTAAAGCCATATCCATGGGTATAGCTGAGATGTTTGTTGACCCAAGTTTTGGCCGTATCTTCTAGCTGCTCATAATTAAGCTCGCGAGCAGAGATCAAGACCTGACGTCGCTCTGTGGTGCCATCGCTTTTAGTCAGGGTATAGCGATCAACGTCGGCATCAAGAAACTCATAGTACAAACGAATCTGTTGGAGCTGGCGATTACTCTCTAACAGCGGTCGAGTATCCCAAACCCGAATATTGCGGACGGTCAGATCGTTCTCGGCTAATTTTTCGGCTGTTAGGTTACTTTTAGGATCAAAACTCTCTTCTTGGATATCTGTCAGGTTAAATGCGTCACGGGTAAAGGCAATAGATCGCTCGATATAGGGCTGCTCGCGTTTAAATTCGTTGGGCTGCACGATTAATCGTTGTATCAGCCAGGGGGCCAGGGTTTCACCAATTAGAGCAACGGTAAGATAGGTGCCAATTAGAATTACGAATGAAGGCACTCTCAGTCGCGTTTGGTATTTGCTAAAGCCAAAGAGAGATCTCCCAAAGGCTACCACCACCAGACTCAGCGTGATAATGCTCAGGGCCGTCTGTACGGGCAAGTCCACCATTACATCGGTGTAGCTAGCACCGTAGGTCACTCCCTGACCAGAGTAGAGTAGCTCATAGCGATTGAGCCAGTGGCCAACGCTGGTGGTAAATAGCAGCACACTGACGAGACTGTATAGGTGCCGCTGCTGGGGGATTGAAAACCCAAGAAAGCGTCCCTGGCTGAGGCTTTTGCCTGCTAGTAAATAAACCAGGGCAACGGCTGTTAGCGTAAATAGAAATAAACCTGATAGCCAGAATTCGACTAGTTCTAAAACCGGTAAGCGGAAAATATAAAAGCTAATATCTTGTTTAAATAGCGGATCGATGTGCTCAAAACTTGTTGGATTAAGGGCGGGCAGCACTCGTGACCATTGGGAGGCCAGTACCAAACTAAAGCTAATGCTCAGGAGTAAGGTTGAGATTGCACTCGCTAATGTTGGATAGACCAAGACTCCTAACATGACAACCAGCAGCGGCCCTATCTGCCAGGGTTGAGCCATCATCTGCTGTACGATGCGCCAGCCAGTATCGACATTGAGCCACAGCGGTAAAGGGGGGAGTGGATCCGCGATCGCACTATAATGCCAGCGACTCAGGGCCAGTTGACCGTGGTAGAGCAATACGACAGCCAGCAGTAGAGCCAGCCCTATGGCCAAGGGCAGCAGCTTACCTAGCCCAATCCCTCGTCGGCGATTTTCTGCACTAGGGACAATACAATAGTCGTCAAAGCTCAGCTGCCGAGCCCGCCATAGATTCACCCCTGCAAATAGGAAACTGCCTAAAAAGGCCACAGTCCCCAACCCGATTTGAGTACGTAACCTAAGCCAAAAGGCATCTAGATAGTTTACCGAGCGAAACCACAGGCCCTCTGCTGCAAAATAGGTGAGAATATCAAAACTGAGAAGCAGTGCACTCGCAGCTAGTCCCCAGGTCCAATATGCTCCTGTAGAACGTCGTCGAATAGACTGTTGAATAGGCCGGTCTTGCACGGTCGCCATGGCAGAAGCAAATAGCAGATCAAAAGGTCAGGGCAGACGCCTTTAACTTTATCTTAGACAAGGTCTGATAGCTTCTTCTAACCATTGACTGCCTATTGACTGCTGCCGCTATTTGTTATCTATATCCTTGGTGGCCCAACCTATTTCTCGGCCTATTGCTCCGTCGAGAGTCTGGCTAAAGTACCTGAAACGTTGTCCCCATAAACCAGACATACAGCATCACAAATAACCATCCTTCCCAAATGGTGATCTTGTTGTCTTGCACAATAAAAAACATGAGCAGTGAGGCCGCTAGTAGCGTAGGCACACCTTGAGTCAAGATTGCATCAGATACGGGCAGTGGCTGAATTAATCCTGGAATACCCACCACTACAAAAATATTAAAAATGTTAGAACCAATGACGTTACCCACTGCTAATTCGGCCTTGCCCTTGAGTGCTGCATTGATGGTTACCGTCAACTCAGGTAGTGAGGTTCCCAGGGCTACCGCACTGATGGCGATAATATCTTTACCAATATTGAGACGATCAGAGAGCTGAATTAGCGAATCAATTGTGTAGTTAGCGCCCAAAAATATAAAAATCCCGCTCAGCAGCAAGACCAGAATTTCCCTGGTTGACTGGGCTGCACTAAACGACTGTCTTGGCAGCGTAGAATCTGGCGTGTCCTCGTTTACAGGTGATCCAGAATTATCACTAGTCTTGAGAATATAAAACAGGTAGATAATATAACCAATAACAAGAATCAGCGACTCTCCACGGGTAAATTGCCGCTCCGATAGGGCCATCAACGAAAATAGCAGAGCCGACCCCACAAACAAGGGAAGATCGACACTAATCAGGTTATACATAACCCGTAAAATCTTGGTACTTAGAATGGCTGCTGTACCGATGACCAGACAAATATTGGCAATGTTAGAACCAATCACATTACTCGTTACAACTTCCGACGCGCCCTGAAAAATACTAAATAGCGAGGACAGAAGTTCCGGTAGCGATGTCCCCATGGACACAATGGTGACTCCCACTATAAAAGGCGGTAATCCAATGGCCAGCCCCAATGTTTCGGCAGCATCTGTGAAAAAATCTGAGGCTTTTACCAACGTGGCGAGACCCACGACAAATATCAGTAGCAGCAGCGGTAAAGAGTCCATAGAAACCTGAAATTAGGTTAGAAAGTAAATGTAGCCTTCTTCCACACTCGAAACTCAACTCTTTTCCAAAGTAAAGATGCAGAATCTAAATGTGGATAGGTCTGCTGTTTATACACAATTTTCATACCCTATGCTTGCTGCTGGTCAGCGTCAAAAACTTGACGAATCTAACGATACTTTGTTTTATGAGCACCCGCGCTTTGTCACCCATGTCGATGAACGCTTTATCGAGCAGCTGACTGCGTTATATCAAGAACGTCTGACGCCGAACAGCTGCATTCTAGACATGATGAGTAGTTGGGTATCCCACCTGCCGTCCGATATGCAATTTGAGCGGGTGGAAGGCCATGGGATGAATTCTGAGGAGCTGGCCAAAAATCCTAGGCTAGACCACTACGTTGTACAAAACTTAAACGAAAACCAGACGTTGCCCTTTGAGGATCGCACCTTTGATGCGGTGCTCAATACAGTTTCTGTGCAGTATTTGCAGCATCCCGAAGCTGTCTTTGCCGAAGTCTATCGTGTGCTCAAACCCGGCGGTATTGCTATTGTGAGTTTTTCAAATCGGATGTTCTATCAAAAAGCGATCGCAGCCTGGCGCGATGGTAGTGATGCCAGCCATATTGCCTTGGTTAAACGCTACTTTGAGTCTGTTAGAGGCTTTAGTCAGCCTGAGGTGATTGCCAATCAGGGACCGCCTGTGAACCCACTACTGCAAATGATGGGAATGGCCAGTAGCGACCCGTTTTACGCCGTAATCTCAGAACGCATGGAAGTGCTGGTAAAGTGATGGGCAACGCTTGCCTATTACTTTTCATATGACCGCTCCTAAAGTCATTTTCCTCGACGCTGTCGGTACCCTGTTTGGAGTCAAGGGCAGTGTTGGTGAAGTCTACCAAACCCTGGCTCAGCAGGCAGGAGTAAACGCATCGGCCGAGCAGCTAGACAAAGCGTTTTATCGTAGTTTTGCCACCGCTGATGCCATGGCGTTTCCAGACATGCCTGCGACTGAGATTCCCCACTGTGAGTATTTATGGTGGTTAGCGATCGCAAAAAAGACGTTT
>JBCDFI010000360.1:0-5808 GCA_039178155.1 Cyanobacteria bacterium P01_H01_bin.105 | reverse complement strand
TCGGAGATGGTGAGAATGGCGATGGGGACAGGGATGAAGGTGGGGGCCATGTTTTTTCTCTAATCAGGGTGTGATGAATTTATACTACAAAGTTCCACCGGAAGAGGCTTTTCTAGCTAAAAAAGGTACTGTCCACCACTTTTTCTGGCTCACGGGAAAGCGGGTTTAGTCCGAAGATTTGCAATGTCAGGACCACCAGACACCTAAGAGTGGGTTCGTAAACTAATACTAAGTAGCCTGAGGAGTCCTTACCTTCCACCGTCGTCGATTATCAGTTAACCGACGCAGCATTAAGCAAATCATGACCACATAGACCGCTCCTTCATGGTTTTCAGGTAACACCTCATAGTCTCGGCATAGACGTCTAGCCTTATCTAACCAAGAGAATGTTCTCTCAACTACCCATCGATACGGAGCTGGGACAAATCCCTCTCCGAGTTTTGTTGTGACTTCTAGAATACAGTGATGAGCTTGTTCTATAAGCTCTCCTAAGATTCCTTTATACGCTTGGTCGGCCAACACTTTCTCAAGTCTCACATAGGCCTCTAATACAGGCTCTAACACCGCCACTACTGCTTTAATATCCGCCATATTAGCGGCACTAACAAAAAAATTTAACACCATGCCTAAGATGTCAACAACAATATGACGCTTACGACCCTTGACACACTTATGACCATCAATCCCTTGGTCAGGACCTTTCTTCTCTGAGGTCCTCACAGATTGACTATCAATACTCGTCAAGCTCGGTTGCTCATCTCGTCCCTCTGCGAGTCTTACCAACTTTACCAAGTACTCATTAATCTGGTCCTACAACCCATCTGCCAAGGCCCATGAACCCGCTCAAACTCAGAAGAGCCTGCACCAAGTGGACAATTACCAACAACTGATCTGGCCACAGCAAGCCATTGGCAGCTCCACAACACAGGTGCGAGGTGGTTGTCTAAAATCACTTGTCAACATCGCCTTCAACGCCTTCATGTGAAAGATCACCAGAAAGCTCAGCTTGCACTTCCGCCAGGCTTTCTTCCTCAGCGGCAATAATTTCGCTACTCACCGCGTCAACTTCGACTTCGTAAGCTTTGTCACCTAACTTAACGAATACATCCCACTGTGTATCTGGCTCGTCAAAACGGATACCAAGAACTTCTACGCCTACCTCAGCAAGTGCGGCTTGAATCGCATCTTGCTCACTAATGAGCTTGGCCTCCTCTGCTGTGGAGCTTGGCACACTGCATGCACCCAAAGCAGCCAATACAGCACCACCCAAAATTATTTTTTTCATTTGTCTCTCCTTAACATTAAATTAACTACGAATACTTTGGCTAATAAAACTCGATAGGCGTCAAGTCTCAAAATCACAGCCATAAAAAACATCAGATACTTGTTTATAGCTTAAATAACGTGAAGCATCCTCTCCCTGAGTGACATCGCGAACGTAATGAACCTTGTTTTCAACGGGCGTAGCTATCCATGCGCTGTACAATGACATCCTTTTTGATAGCAATGCTATCATTCGAGCAAAATCACTCCTTCTTGAGACCGCACCATGGCCAACTTAATTGGCCGCAATATCGATGATGCCATTGTCAAAGCTCTGAAACAGCGGGCCAGTCGCCACGGCGTTAGTGCCGAAGCAGGACATCGCAAAATTTTGGAGCAGGTATTGCTGCATCCGCACCAAAAGTCCTTTGCTGAAGTCCTGTGTCTGATTCCCAACGTAGGCAACGATAGCGACTTTGAACGCATTCAAGATGATACCCCTGCCGATGTATTTGCTTGATACCAACGTCATTAGTGAGCTGCGCAAAGGGGAGAAAGCCAATCCTGGCGTGCAACAGTTTTTTAGCAAGGCCATAGACCAAAACACCAGCCTGTACCTGAGCGTGATCACCATTGGCGAACTGCGCCGTGGTGTGGACCTCATTGTCATCGCGGTGACCAGAGCCAGGCCGATTTGCTGGAAGCTTGGCTACAGAGAATTCTGACGGACTATAGCGATTTTATTCTCAGCTTTACCGCCACGGAAGCACAGGTTTGGGGACGTCTGCGATTGCCCCAAACCCAAAATGCCATCGACAAACAGATCGCTGCAACTGCCCTTACCTACGATCTCACATTGGTTACTCGCAACATTCAAGACTTTGATAAAACAGGCGTTCGTTTACTCAATCCATTTCATGATTGGCCTATGCCTTATCCCATCACCGCTACTGTTGTCAGACCGAGGCCAATACAGACTGTTGCCAGAGCGCTGACCAATGACAGCTGCTGTATAATTCCAGTTCCCAAGAGAGATTTTTCAAGCCACTGTTGTCCATAAACGGCGGCTAACCCCAGGCTAGTAAGAACGGAAGCCAGTCCAAGACTAAAGCCGCCTATAAGCACTAATCCATAGGCAATTTGGTGTAATGCGATCGCACTCAGCAACAAAACCAGGGCCGATGGACAAGGCACCAACCCACCCGAAATACCAATGGCCAAAATCGATGACCAGTCTTCCCTCGGTTGGTCGTGATGGTGATGATGAGCGTGATGGTGATGAGCGTGATGGTGATGTTCATCCCTCAAGCGTATTGTCAGTAGCCGCAGCCCCACCAGACAAATCGCCACCCCGCTAACGGCTCCTAATATTGGATAAACCTGGTCGAGATCGATGTAGCGAGAGGCGAGCAGAGTTGTCATTCCCAAGATGAAAACCGCTAGAGTATGGGTCACCGTGGTGGTTAGCCCCAGCCAAAGAGCGGCCTGGGGTGTGCCTCGGCTGCCCACCAGGTAAGCTCCCACCAGGGTTTTACCATGACCGGGGGAGAGGGCATGTATTGCACCGAAAGCATAGGCGATTGCAATTCCGGTTGCGATCGCAACTGGCGTCAGCTGACCATCTAGCAAGGTTGTTAATCGATTGGCCGCTTCAACATGGGCCAAAATGAGCAGCGGAGCCATGATGTTGTTCTCCAAAACGAATGGTTTCACCTAAAGGGGGCAAGAGAGAATCCAGGCTCACGATAGCGCCTCCGGACGGGAACAAAGACGCTGTCTGGCATCGGGGCAAAGAGTCCACACCAGCACCTCTCCCTGCTGACCACCAGCTGCCAAATAGTCTCCGGTCGAATGCCAGCTTAAACAGGAAAAGCCCTCCTTCGCCCCTTCTAGCACTTGAACTGGCTCGACAGCAGCCTGCCACAGTAGAATCCAGCCGTGGTCCGACAGAGAGGCCAGCAATCCGGTTTCGGGTTGAAAAGCAACATCTAGAACCGTACCTTGGTGTAAATCCAGCACATAACTCTGCCACCCCTCATTGGGAACCAATATCCACATGATCACCAGATCCCGCGTGGCGGTTGCCAAAATGGGGGAGCGTTTGGCATCGGGAACATCAGCCCAGGCGAATTGTCGTATCTTGCCAGGTAGCCCTGCTAGCAGAACGGGCAAATCATCTGGTTTATTGGGAGATTGTTTCAGAGCACAGACATTGTCCCAGGTGAGGACACCGATGCTGTTACCCTGATTGCCTGACGCCAAATAGGCTCCCTCAGGAGACCATTTTAAGGCCAGACTGACGTCCGTCAGTTCCCATGCATATTGAGGGGCGCTCCAGCGAGACGTGTCCCAAATGTAAACCTGTTGCTGAGCCGAAACCGCCAAATGAGTGCCATCGGGAGACCAGTCCAGATCCTGTACAGTAGCGGGCAATTCTAGGATGGCCAGGGTTTCACCCTGATCGGCATCCCAAATATGCACCGTCTTGCCACAGTTACAGGCCAGCCAGGAGTGATGGGGGTGCCACTGCAGGCGATCGATCCAGGTTGCCCCCCGGGTCAGCGTCTCTACTAGCTCAGGTGAGTCAGCAGACAGTCGCCAGAGCATTATCTCTCCGGTTTGACCGGCTGCCGCCAACCACTGACCCTCACTAGAAAACCCTAAGGCATCAATAGAATTACCATTGTTTGTCTGGAGTATAGTTTCTTGAAAGTCTTCTTGCCACAAAGCCACCTCTCCTGCCGCCGAGGCGATTGCTAATCTGTTCCCGACTGGCGACCAGACTAGGGCGGTAATGTAATCCGACAGCGAGCGATGGACCTGGAGTTCTACCAGGGGTTTGAGAGGTAGCATAGTACAGACTGAACTAACGAGATGAACTCTTCAGAAAACATTGCTTAGGGTTGGGGAGGCAGCACGGGCGGAATGCGAGCTAGAATCCCTTTTTGCAACAGGACAGGACGTTCCCTACGGGGGATCACTCCATCGTGGCTGGCTGCATACTGAGTCGCTAATTGAGCAATGGCAGTTGCACTGTCAAGAGCGGGTAAATCACCAAACATGAGGGTGGTCTTTTCGGGAGAGGCGAGTGCGATCGCACAAAACCGATTACAGGCACTGAGACACTTTACGGGTTGAACTCTGAAGGTTGGCGGTAGCTGCCCTTGTTGCTGACATTGCAATAAACTCTGCCATAGGTGATATCCACCCCGCTGGCCCTGGTGCTCCCGTTGACCAGCGGCAACGATGCAGGAGGTACAAACAAATAAAGTGTGCTGAGACATAAGATTTACTCAGTTTGAAATGGACAAATTAAATCAACGCCATCCAACACTTTGTGGATTTTATTATGACGCCACTTCAATGACAACGTTGCTGATGTGGGTAATTAGAGTGCGGCCAGCAGCAGGCATGATTTTGACGTATCCACTGGAAATGCAGTATTCCACAGCCGATGATTCTATCGTTTGGCTTGGAGCAATGAGCATTACCTTGACGTTTTCTAGATAGTTGGTGGCGTAGTGCTGGACGGTAGGCATGACGTTTACCTGATTGCTTGAACAACTTTGTGAAATCTCTCACTTTGATATTTTAGAAATCGGAAATCATAACTAACAGATGGTCTTTTTTGCGATCGCATCTTTCAACTTCTCCACCACCTCTGGCACCGTCAGCGCCCCCAAATCACCGCTCTGACGGGTGCGGACGCCTAATGACTGAGCATCCATTTCTCGCTGACCGATCACAGAAATAACCGGAATCTTCTCCAATTCTGCGGTGCGAATTTGCTTACCCAGACGCTCCCCGCTGGTATCCACCTCCACTCGGAAACCTGCTTGTTTCAATATTTGAGCCGCCTGATTAGCATAGTCTCGCTGAGCGTCGCTGACCGGCAACAATCGCACCTGCACCGGAGCCAGCCACAGGGGAAAAATCCCCGCATAATTCTCCACCAGGATGCCAAAGAATCGTTCCAGGGAGCCAAAAATGGCCCGGTGAATCATAATCGGACGTTGTCGGGAACCATCCGCTGCAACATAATTCAAATCAAATCGCTCCGGCAGGTTAAAGTCTACTTGGATTGTGGAGCACTGCCACAGCCGACCGATGGCATCCTTAATCTTGATATCGATTTTGGGACCATAGAAGGCACCGCCCCCGTCATCAACTACGTAGGCCCAATCTTTGATATCCAGCGCTTTTTTTAACGCTGAAGTGGCCAGCTCCCAAATGTCGTCGCTACCCACAGACTTTGCCGGACGGGTGGAAAGATTTACCTCATAGTCAGTAAAGCCAAAGTCCGACAGAATCTGTTCTGTCAGGTTGAGCACCCCTAAAATCTCTTCTGTTACCTGTTCTGGCAGACAAAAAATGTGAGCATCATCCTGGGTAAAGCCCCGCACGCGCATGAGACCATGGAGTACCCCAGATCGTTCATAGCGATACACCGTGCCCAGCTCGGCCCAGCGAATCGGCAACTCTCGGTAAGAGTGGAGCTGATGCTGATAGGTGAGCACATGGAAGGGACAGTTCATGGGTTTGAGC
>JBCDFI010000359.1:0-5812 GCA_039178155.1 Cyanobacteria bacterium P01_H01_bin.105 | reverse complement strand
GGCATGTTGGAGCAACTGCCGAATCAAGGTTGGTGGTGTAGGGAAGTAGCTCCGGACACTGTGGTCAAAATGTTGGCGGTTGATTTGGCGAATACGGTCAATGGAGTTGAGAGCTGCTGTCGTCATTCATAAGTCCTTTCAATTATTAGAGTTCTGGTTGGTCGGCATTAGCCTGTGGTTGAATTTTGGCTTGGAGCATTGTTCTCAGCTTTGGGCGAACGAGATAGGCTAGCATCTTCGATACGGCTGGCAGCAATCGACGCTTCAGTGAAGGTCTGCGCATATCCTTTGGCCGATACTGTTCTTTTGCGGTAGGACAGACTACCGGTTATCTTAATGCGGTCGCCCTTCTGAAACCTTAGGGCGTATTCCTGCACTGTCTTGCTGTTGATAAATACCGTGTGCCAAATGGGTTTTCTGCTCATCCAGGCGCCCGTTTCGGCGTCTTTATAGCGATCGGTGGTGGCAAGGCTTAAACGGACGAAGATATTGCCGTTTTTGACGTGTGTTTTAGGGTCTTCACCTAGGTTGCCAATGAGGATAACAGTGTTGTTTGTTGTTATAGTGTGTGTTCTTTTATTCGGTTGATTCATCATGGCTTTGAATCAGCCTAGGGTAGGTTTGGCGGAAAGCATCCGGGAACGTAGGCCAGAGCCTAGAGAAGCGGCTTGAAATCACGGAGGATCCAGGACAAAGCAATGTGCCGTAGGCAGCAGAAGCGATCGCGCAGCGATTCTCCTGGAAACCGTTATTTTGCTTGCAGCCAGCTCTACGCCAAAGGCTAAAAGCCACAAATGATGTCTCAACCAATCACAAAGAACTCAAGAGCCCATAGAAACATAATCACTCTGCTCACTCATGCAAAAGCTTGGATTGGACACACCAGACTGGATCTTCAAACATAGCTTTATCAACCTCATGCTAAGCCTTTGCCCTATCAATTCGCAAAAACGCCCGTAAATCGATGCCAGAGGCATGAAAATGATTTTTAGCACCTTTACCAACGACGTACACTTCAAGCGCATCCTGCAGCGCTTTAGGGCAAAAAGAAAGGGAGGCAAATGCCTCCCTTAACATAGGTAGCTGTGTAGGCTAACGCAGCGTCAAAGCTAAAAATTGGGATTGGCTCGGTGAATCATAAATCGTGAATCATCAGTTCTGACGAGGTTCAGGCACATTGTAAGCGGCTCTCATCAATCCCAAATCTCAGTCTTGACGGACCATTAGGTTAGTGTTCACTAGGGAGCAATAGCGTTGCTCCCTGAGCACCATACTCTACCCAAAGCGCGATCGGGCAAGGGAAAGTCTGTGAAGCGCATTGATTCACACATCAACACCTGATCATTACGGTCCTCGACATTAAGACTTGCCGCTTTTTCAGCATTAACCTTTAAAGTCCAAACCTGAAACAGCTCTTTTTTTAAAGCTTCAAGCGTTAATATCAGGCGCTGGCAAGTGAGAAGATAGGTCTATTGGTTGCGCGAAACTTACAGAATCCTATAAAAGCAGCATCAGCGCTTTTCAACTCCGGCTTCCCACTAGCAGCCCAATGACTGAGCCACTCCTGTTGTAGCGCATAAATGTCATAACCGGGGGCAACTTTTCTAGCAACGTCCAGCGTCTTTTCTTGCAAAACAAGCGTATCGCTATCCGCTACTCCACGTTTTTTTGATAAAGTATTTCGATTAATAAAAACAACGTTATCGCCTTCCAGAGAAACCTCATAGTCAGGCAGATGGTTATTTTCTTCTAACCCCCTGAGCATCCGCTTGAACTCTTTGATCTTGCTTTGGGAACCTGTTTTTTTCAACAGTGTTGTTGCTGATATTCTCCATTCTTTCTGCTGGCCACAATGCTTACGTGCTAACTCGTAGACGCGCCTTTCTAGAGGTTTTCGCAGTCTGAAATAATCAGGATGTAATGTTAAAACCTCATTATGCCGAATAGCATTGAAAACCCAATCGGAAATTTTTACTTCACACCATAGTAATCGACCATCAAAGCCGTTTTGACGGCGTAGAGATGCCGCATCGATTAAACCAAAATTGTCATACTGTTCTTCATCACCTGTACGAATGTTTGTTGAAATTCGCGTACCTGCTAAACGATCAATGGCTTCAGACAAAGCAGAATAGTCCTTGCCAGCCGTTCCTCTGTTGGTAAATACTAAAAGCTCATGGCTATTGATGCGCACACGTCGAGATACTTTTTCACCTCTACGTAGTTTCGCCATGATTTGAGAAATACAATAAATCAGAATGTCCTTGTCATAGATCGTTGCCAAACCTTTGACACTAGGCGTAATCTCTAATCGATTCCCATTGTGCTCATATGTTCTGATGCGGGTTTCTGGTTTTTTAGAAAGTGAATAAAAAGGATGCTCCATATGTTGCATCACATCTTTGAGAATTGCATCTGAAACATCACAAATGAATAAATCTAGCTGAGGGTGCCGATCTGGTAACAGTGGGGCTACAGCATTTTTCGGGGTTTCACACACCATAAAGCCCTTTTCGGGGTTTTACACACCGTTGTCAAGGCTTTCGGGGTTTCACACACCGATCTTCGGGGTTTTACACACCGATCTTCGGGGTTTTACACACCAAATGTAGAAAAAAAAACTGATTTATCTTTAAGAATCAGCATGTTATCTCCTGTGGATAACTCCGTAACACTACTTAACACTATATATAACACTAAGCAGCCTGTGGATAACTTTGTTTTAGCTTGGAGAAACCTATGGATTTGCCGGTGCTGTTGGAAAGTATGGATAACGCTACGCGTTTCCCACACTTACCACAGCTCCTTGGATAACCCTAAAGCCTTAACAGGCTTCTTAACGGGTTACCCACAACTCCACAGGTACAACAAAAGACTAAATTTTAAATTTAAGAAAAAAAGAAAAGAATACCGACTACAGTCTCAAAATTCTTTAATACTCAGTACCTTTGGCCAAAGCTTGGTCAAGCATGTCGAGAAATTCAGGTAATTTCTCAATCAAAACGGCATTGTTTTGGTTGCGGGGCGCTTCTGTTTGCCAATTTTTCAATGCTCTTCTAGCTTTTTTTAGATGTTTTTGGACATCTGTCCGGCTTTCTTCTGTAGAACCATGCAAATATCGTTGAATTGTTCGTCTATTTTTACCGATAACAACACTTAGAGCAGGCATTAGAAGCTTCTCTCCTTGCTTAGGTCTACCCGTACCTTCCCGATAACCTACTTTACGAAGATGATCAGCAATATTTCTCACTTCTGCTGGTGTATAGTCCCGTCGATGCTCATTTTCTGCAACCTCAATTTGTAGAGCACGCTCAGTATCATCATTGGCCTTAAACGGCATAATCCTTACCGGAATAAGTGTATTAGGAAAGTGTTGGTCAAATACCGCAGCATCATGATCTTTCAAGAGTTTTATTGCAGCTAATCGATGCCCACCTGCCAACAGAGTTTTTTCTTGATCCACAACTAATGGCTCAATCAAGCCCAAAATAGCAATGGATTCAGCTAAGCTTGCAACATGCTTCTCGTTAAGAGGGCGTGTATCGATTTCTCTCAAGCCGATACGCTCAATAGATATAGCATTCAAATCACCGCGTTCTTCTGCTCGGCGACTAGAAACCTCTTGATCTCTAACCTGCATCTGTTCTGTAACGGCTGAAATATTTTCTAGAAAATCGACCGTTTTACTACGTTTCACCATTTAATCACCTATCTTTTATTACTGTTTTTTGTGCAATCCACCGAGCAATACTTTCAATATCTTCTACAGACTTTTTAGTAGGACTGTTGTTCATTAACGGTATTCTTTGAGCCGTTGCCCAAGCTAAATCGCTATTTTGACCAATGGAAAGTTGTGGCAAGTCAGGATATTTGACTGCCAATTGTTTGGGAAGCTTTTTGTCAAACACACGAGATTTATTAATTTGTGTTGATACCAATGCGCAGTACTGAGGGCCTGTTTGATTGCGATCCTGTCGACGTTTTATTTCTCCTAAAACTCTTTCTGCACCTAGAATGCCAAGTGGATGAGCATTGGTGCAAACTAAAGCAATATTGGCTGCCGCTATGCCCAGCCGTTCCAAATGATCACTACCGGGCGGACAGTCAAAAATAATAACTTCAAATTGACTCAGTGCGCTGACCGCAAAAGATAATTCCTCTGGATCAGCCAGTTCCACAGCGCGATCTTGTAATGAAACGCCCCCTGGAAGTACAAATAGGTTTTCTGCAGCTTCTAGAGGGGTAGGGGACTGTTCAAGAATCAACTCAGCTGTGCCTGGAGCGACAGGATCAACACCTAGTACAAAACCAGCATTACTCTGTGGGTCTAAATCGATAACTAATACCTTCAGCCCATAATGAGCAAAGTAAGATGCCAAAGATGCAGCCGTAGTGGTTTTCCCAACACCACCTTTTCGACCACAGACCGCTATTTTGAAGAGACTCATTTGGCATGCTACAGTAATCCTTCTGGTTTTGGATTCAAGAATCAAGGTTGAAAACTTTGATTTTCTCCGGCAATCATGGAAAACCGTATAGTTATATGAATTTTACAGGAGCATGCTTGTAGTACGCTTCATAACTCCAGATAATTAGATTGGGCGATGTTTGTTAACAAACTGTCTGCGTTTCTGAAACTTATCTTTTGGAGTTATGGCTTGATGGTCATCGTCATTTCCAATCGGAATATCAATGAAGGGGCAACGGACGATTCACTTTTCGGCGAGGGTACGAATACAAGAGGGATAGATGAAATTCGTCTAGCTAAGGCTACTTTTGACGAAAATCAAAAGCAGTGGACGGTGGAGTTAATTCCGGAACCGGCTATACCGACAGATGAGAACCGACCTAGTCGTGCAGTTTTTCAAGAAATCATTCAAGGCATTAAGGAGAAAAAATATAAATCTGACTGGGTTTTTTATATCCATGGCTTTAACCAGTCGTTCAAGAAAACCTTGGATGCGAGCTATGAAATCGCCCAGAAATACAAGGTTGAGGTCATTGTATTCTCCTGGGCCGCGAACCCCGGCGGATTTGTGACAGCCGAGTATCGGCGGGCTAGACAAGCAGCGAAAGCTTCTGCCAATGCCATTGATCGTGCGCTGGAGTTTTTGGGCGCTTACCTACGGGAGCGGCCTCAAGAGGAAATTGAGCAGTGCAATGTCCGATTGAACTTACTCATCCACAGTTTGGGCAATTATTTAGTTGAGCAGTTTGTCAGAGACCCAGTGTTCAGCGGTGGAACCCGAATTTTCGATAATATCGTTTTCCATCAGGCTGATGTTGATAATCAACGGCACCAGTTTTGGATAGACCGTGTTCAACATGGGCGGCGTCTTTATGTCACCGTTAATGAAAACGACCGTGTGTTAAAGGGCTCTGATCTTATTAATCCCGCACGGTTGGGCAATACCAGTGAAGACCTGACATCCAAACGAGCCATCTATATCGATTTCACCGATGGGGATAATGTGGGACGAGAGCATAATTTCTTCACGGGAAACCATGGTAATAAAACCATCGAGCAGTTTTTCCAACGCGTTCTAACGAGCCGACGTGGCGAGCTGATTCAAGGATTTCAAAAGCAAGGACAAAATAACGTTTTCTATTTACAGGGAGAGTAATGTCCCAAACAGCCAAGTCTTTAAATGTTAGTCAGTCAATAGAGTATCCTGTTGACGCTAAGGAAAAGTGGAATCCTCAGCAAGCTCAGATTCTATTTGAGCGAGGCAAAACTTACCAGATCGAGATTGTAGATGTTATCCAATGGGATGATAATGGTATCCGCGAAATTGATCCAATTGAGGGGTTT
>JBCDFI010000358.1:0-5816 GCA_039178155.1 Cyanobacteria bacterium P01_H01_bin.105 | reverse complement strand
CTCAACCCAAACCGCAACAGCCCATAGGTACCCAACTTAGCGAGCACCCCACCTAGCATAATCGCCACGGGAGTAGCTGCTGCCACGTAGGTATCAGGCAGCCAGGTATGTAGCGGCACCATGGGAACTTTAATACCAAATCCAATGGCTAACGGAATCAGTAACAAAATCTGCAATTTAACGGACAAGTTAGCCTCTGCCAAGGCTTCATAGCTAAAGCTGTCGGCTCCACCTAACCACAGCAAGCCAAATCCGCTGACTAGAACAAATGCGCCTGAAAGAGCCGTATAGATTAAAAATTTGGTGGCGGCATAACTGCGTTTTTCACCACCCCAGATACTGATCAATAGATATAGAGGAATAAGAGACGCTTCGTAGAATAAAAAGAACAGCAAAAAGTTCTTGGCGAGAAACGTACCCGCAATAATGCTGCTGGTCAACAGCATGAGGCTGTAAAACAATCTTGGACGCTCTAAATCTGATCTCGCGCTGTAGATGGCAATCCAAGTGAGTAAGGCATTGAGCCCCACCATGAGCAAGCTAAGGCCATCCAGGCCAAGATCATACTTGAGCCCGATAACCGGCAACCACGACAGAGTCACCGCCATTTGAAACTGACTGACACCCAAGTCAAACTGACTAAACAAAAACAGGGTCCACAACAACGTGACACCGGACATCGTCAATGCCATCAATTTAGCCTTGTCTGGCGGAGTAATGGCTAGAAAAATGGCACCTAGAAGAGGAAGCCCAATCAGTATGCTCAACATTATGGTTCTAGGGATGGAAAACGGTTAGAAAAAGCTGAGAAAGGTCGTAATCATGATGAAACCTATCCTAGATTGGGGATATAGATCCAGCTCATAAATAGTCCCAACAAAACCACACACACAGCAATGGTGAGGATATAGGCTTGGGAGCGGCCCAGGTTTACATATTTCAAAGTCTCGCCACTGAGCAGAGATACTGCTCCGATCAAGTTGACAAAGCCATCGATTACGTAGCGTTCTACCCAATCAAATACTTTAGCCGTAACAGCTACGGGTAAAATCACAGCATTCTGATAGAGCCCTGGCGTATAAAAATCGTCAGATAAAAGATTTACTAACTGACGAGGTACATACTCAACGGGCTGCTTCTCTCGTCCCATGCCGTACAAAATGACGCCCAACCCTAGACCTAGACCGCTAGACCAAATCAGCAACAAACCTGTTTCACCAATTGACGTTTGCAAAATAGGCAGCAGCTTGAGGGACTGCATAACAATTGGTATATGGATCGTCAGCGCGGCCATGGCCACCATGGGAACAACCACTAACCAAATCGGCTCGGGCGCGCGCACGCTCATCGTTTTCGGTTGACCAACAAACATCAGGCAAAACATTCGCACCAAGCTGAATGTACACAGACCGTTGATCATCAACACAATAACAAAAGGAAGAATCTGCCCGTCGTACCATAAGCCAGATTCAAGAAACCGCATTGCCCAAAATCCGCCAAATGGAGGAAAAGCTACCAGTCCTAATGCCCCAAGTACAAAAGAGATAGCCGTTACCGGACGTCGAGACCATAGGCCGCCCAGCTGGGTAACATCTTGAGTCACACAGGTCAGCATCACAGAACCTGTACTGGCAATTAGGGTGGCTAGCGCGATCGCAACTGACATCAATAGAAAATAAGCTACTCCAACCTGAGAGGTGCCGACCGCAATCAAAATCAGCCCCATAAAGGCACTGGTCAAATAAGAAAGTATCCGCTTACTATCTATCTGGGCAATCGAAATCAGGGCCGCTCCAATAGCCGTAATTGTCCCAATAGCAACAGCTACACCATCCACTACCGGAGACAGGGCAAATACAGGCGTCAGCTTAATTAACACCCAAGCCCCCACCGGAATTACCACCGAATTACGCAAAATCGTTGTCGGCAGTGGCCCCTCCATGGCTGAATCAAGCCATAGATGCAGAGGGAACTGAGCACACTTACTAATCGGCCCAGCCAGCAGCGCCAAACCAAACAATGTTGCCGCTCTACTATCAACTGTTGCTTCTGAAGCCCACTGAGCTAACTCCGAATAGCTCCACGTACCGGCCAGCGGATATAGAGCAATGACCCCCATCAACAGAACCAGATCCCCAGTACGCTTTGTTAAAAATGCATCCCTTGCTCCAGTGACAACGCGTGGCTGATTAAACCAAAAACCCACAATTAAGTAAGTTCCCAAGGTCAAAATCTCCAGCATCATATAGCTAAAGAACAAAGAGTCGCAGATCAGCAAAGCTGTCATGCCAGCTTCAAAAATGGCCAACAGACTGTACAAACGAGCCCAGCCCCAGTCCATCTCTAAATAACCAATGGCATAGATCTGGACCAAAAAATTTAGCCCCGTCAAAAAAACAACGGCTGCCAAATTTAACGTAGATAGCTCAAAGGGCAAGGTAATACTAAGATCGGCTACCTGCATCCAATCTATGGACCAACGCAGGGGGGGCTGTCCCCAAACAGACTGCAAACAGAGTACTGAATGAATCAGAGCAATCGCCGTAGTTAGCAGATTAAGATAACCAGCCGGTCGTGGCCCCGTACGCCGGACAGACATCCACGGGATGGTTAGTAGAATTCCGATTAATGGATAAAACGGAAGCAACCATCCTGTTTGCAAGAAAATCTCAGCCATGGGACAACTTCACGACAGAACAGTATGAGGGCAACAACAAGGAAATCTATCAGATAGTCGTAAATGCAACCTAGTTAGCTCCCTATCTAATCAAAGCATTTCTGTGTGCATACTTTAAATTTCACTGGGTAACTAATAGGCAATTAAATCTTGGTAGGCAACAACCTATGTAAATCCGAGTTTTGAACGATTTACTTAAATCTATCTATAATTTTATTTTAATAGACTACACCCTAAAAAACCAGCTTTTCGATAGACTATTTTTAATGCAATCATTCAGTTAAATTTATCTAAGTCAATGCATTCTGCTGCAGGATAATTTCTTCGATAGCATCCAAATCAATGAATAAGTCCGAGCTATCCATACGCTGGCAGCGAATTTTAAACGGGCAATAAACACAGCGATCAAGGTAATCCGTTTTTGGAAACTCTCCTCGTTGACGCAGGGCTGATAGTCGGTCCGTCAATAGCAGCAGATCGGCTCTAGTTTGATCGTGCTGCTGCAGACTATAGGTAAAGCGATAGTCGCTAGGGGGTAGATCCTTTCCCTGGTCGTCTTGATGGCGTACAAACCAATAGACCATTGTGAGTTGTTCAGGAGCTAGTCCACCGGTTTCAGCTAACACATATAAATAGAGACGCGTTTGCCAATCATGGGTGAGACGTCCTTTTGGCGGCGGCTTGAGGTAGGTCTTCCAATCTACAATTAGCCCTGAGTGCTCTGTCAAAACCACTAGGTCATAGATCACTTTGAACAGATAGCCATTGAAGGCCAAAGTCCGCTGATGTTCGCTTTGGCGAAGGCGCTCATGTGGATCGGGTGGGTTCGACTCAAATAGGTGAGGAGCCTGCTGTCGTAGAGCATCGACTTTAGCGGTCATATCCCGATCGGCTGTCGCCATCACATCAACCGGTAGGCCCAGGGCCTGCTGCTGCATCAGCAGGTGAAATTGATTCCCCCACAGGGCTGCATCCTGCCCCTCTGGCGTGGGCGGTACCGCCAGAGCTTGATCAAAAATGTATTGAAATCGTCGCGGACAGGTCTCTAATAAGGTGAGATGCGTCTGAGACAGAGAGAGGATCGGCAACGCCATTACGCTTTCCTGAGTACAAAGACACTGCCCTGATTTCCCCGACCAATGCGTAAAGTGCTATCTAAATAAGTAATTTCTAACCAGCCAGGATCTCGGTCTGAGGTCACCGTAAAGTCAATACCCTGGAGCCAGTTAAACTTGTCTGTCTGCTTCATCGCTTCAATAAACTGGCTGGGGTCTTGGTAGCCCAACATAGACTGCAACCCAAAAATAGCTCGGTCAAAGCGGACATTAACCCGCTGGTCAGAGACCGGTTCAAAGGTCGCCGTTACTGAGACTAATCCGCCTAAAGCGGATTTAATTTCTGCCAGGTTGTAAATGCGTTGCTGCTCAATACGCACACACTGATAGATATTCCCTAGCTTTAGGAGTGGAACGCGGTCAATGCCTAATAGTTCACGGCTGGTGGTGTAGAGCAGTTGCCAGTTGCCATTGAGTAGTTCTGTGGCCGCTAGGGGGGCAGGTGTAGGGTTGCGCTGCTCTAGACGGGTAACTTTGGATAGAATGTCCTGCTTTTGGTCAGGAGCCGCCAGTAAGCCACGGTTCGTAGGTGCGATCGCATCTAAAAGATCAGTTTTCTCAAGCATGGGCATACCCCGTTACAGAAGAGTCAATGCAAACAGATACCTAACCATACTGTTGCCTACTTCAAAGGACTAGCAAATTATTACCATCCAGGGCTTGACATCAGCATGCTTTCATACTTTATTGGCATGGCATGGTGAGCAATGCTCAGCACCCTACGGCAGATCATCAGTGTTCGTAATGAGTTCTGAAGTAATGTATATTTTGATGCAGAGTTTCATAATCTCTGTGTAGGAAAAAGTAGGTTAAGCGGTGCGGTAAATGGTTTGTTTCTGGCTTCAACTTTTTAGAAGTTCGGTATAGTTATTTACCTTGATCTAATCTCAATTACAAACGCGTATGACTGACTACAATCCCTCCGTAAGACAAATTCCTCGCAAGCAGCACGCAGCGGTTATCCCAGAGCGTGGTGATTCCTCAATTTTGCGTTGGCTAGAAAGTACGGGACGTTTAATCCCCCGTGAGCCTGCCGAAAAGGTTCGCGACGAAGCGGATAGCGAAGAAATTTCTGATCTGATGGGAAGCGAAGATGCTAGCTTCGATGATTCAGACGACAGTAGCGACGATGACGATAGCGATTCGGCCGACGACTAGGTCACCTTATCAATAGAGTGATGCAAGCAAGTAAGTTCTTATACCTAGCAAGTTTGTAGCCTAGATTCCTAGACTTTTAGCAAAATTCGCTAGAGAATCTAAAAGAGTGAGGCCTTTTTTTATTTTTTTAGTACTCCCTGTCTACAGATGATTCTGTACGGAAAGTGGGGCTAAACGCTTGAAGTGTGTGGTGTGTGAAGGACATGAGTTGTGGATGCTAAATTCTTTACCTCTAGGGCAACGGCCCTAACAGGTACAGGCCTTTCGTTACTCTTAATGGGTGCGCTGTCATGTTTAGCAGCTGGGCTAGATACGTGGGCAGGTCGTGACTGGTTGACACAGTCAAACTTGCTAATGCCGTTTCTACTCTCAGCTGTTGGGTCAGCTTTACTGGGCTACGGTGTGGTTCCGGTATTAAAACGACTTAAAGCAGGACAATTTATTCGAGAAGAAGGACCTAAGGCTCATCTGAAGAAGGCTGGAACGCCTACTATGGGAGGCATCTTCTTTGTACCTGTGGCGCTGCTGGTAGCCGTTTTGGGCTCTGGTGCGGCTGTTAATACGTTAGCGGTTTGTGCTTTGACCTTGGCCTATGGCTTTATTGGTTGGATTGACGACTGGCAGGTGCTCAAGCGTCGTTCCAATAAAGGCATTTCTCCAAAGATGAAGCTGGCATTGCAAATTGGATTTGCCATTGTTTTCTGCGCGTGGGCGATGACTAGCCAGCCCGCTGAGATTACAAATCTTGCTCTACCCTTTGGCATACTTCTACCCCTAGGGATTCTGTTTTGGCCCTTGGCTGGATTTACGATGGTGGCCGAGAGTAATGCTACTAATTTGACCGATGGTGTCGATGGGTTGATGGG
>JBCDFI010000357.1:0-5830 GCA_039178155.1 Cyanobacteria bacterium P01_H01_bin.105 | reverse complement strand
TTACCCAGGGCCGTCAACAGTGCCTTAAGCCAGACTCTAACCAACATCGAAGTAATTGTCGTAGATGATGGGTCGACATCGGCCGTGACACTACCCACCCAAGAACGTCTTAGGGTAGTACGGCTAAACCACAATCAAGGGGGAGCCGCCGCTCGCAATCAAGGGGCTGAGGTGGCCAGATCTCGCTGGATTACCTACTTGGATGACGATGATGTCCTTCTGCCTGATATGGCCAAAAAGGCAATGGCGGCAATAGAGCATATTCCTCAAGACTTATCCCCCCCAGCTGCCGTGCTGTTTGGGTTAACCATTGTTAATGCACAGGGCCATGGACTCGAAACTCACCTACCACCAACGCTGCCCCGAGGGTCTCACTTTTGTTTAGAAGAGATTAAACCAGGAGAGTCATTTTTCTCGAAGCAGACCTTGGTTGTTGAACGCGAGGTGCTGTTAGCAATGGGGGGCTTTGATCCAAGCTTTAGCTCACGGGTCCATACCGACTTGTTTCTACGACTCAATCCCGTCTGTTCCCTATGGGGCATTCCGGAGGTGACCTATCATCTATCAGCCCATGCAGGGATCAGGGTCTCGTCTAATCCACGCCGCCGACAGCAAAATTTTGAGCGCCTTCTGACCAAACACCATGCTTTATTTGTGAGCCATTCTCGCAAGCAGTTTGCCGATTTTGTATTTAACCATGCCGATATGCTGCACAGAAGCGGGCAGTCGCGCCTGGCGGCAATCGCGTTAGGACAGGCACTGGTGATTCACCCCCTCCACACGCTCTTGCGATTGGGGTCTCCCTATAAGCAGCCGTTTGTGCAAACTCTCGTTTGGTTGAGAGATCGCCTCGCGCTATCTACCTCGCAGCCTGGAGCGTAGACGTTTTATGGCTAAGTCTAACCGCCACTTTGAAACAACAACACTGCAGGCCTTAAATCAACGCTCACTACAGTCAGGGTTGGTGGCGGTGGCGGCTCAGCCTCTGAAATTAGTCATTGGCATTAGCGGTACTATGGTCCTGGCCCGCCTGTTGGTTCCGGCTGATTTTGGTTTATTGGCGATGGTGCAGCCGTTGCTGAGCATTGTGGATAGTCTCAGCAATCTGGGTCTAGAAACCGCTACTGTTCAGCGTCAAGATTTTAATCCTGAGCAGGCCAGTGCTATCTTTTGGCTGTCGCTAAAAATTAATGCCCTGATCATCGGTGGCATGGTGCTGAGTGCGCCGCTAATCGCCCAATTTTATAGCCAGCCAGAATTAACCCTAATTGTCTGGTGTCTGGCGATTGGGGTGGCTAGTCTGTGTGGGTCATTTCAGCATTTGTCGCTGTTAAAACGCCAGATGCAGTTTGAACTGCTGACCATGATTGAATTGGTGGCGTTGGGAGTGAGTACGACCGTTGCGATCGCAACGGCCTGGATTGGCCTCGGGTACTGGGCCTTAGTGCTACAGCTCACCACCTTACAGGTGACCAAGGGCATTGCCTATTGGCTTTACTGCGATTGGCGGCCCCATCGCCATCTTAATTCTGTTCATTTAGAAAAAGACCTGCGCTCCACCCTCTCCTATGGTCTGCATCTGACAGGCTTTCGCTGCATTAGCCGAGTGGGCATGAAGATGGATCGAATACTGTTGGGCTACGTTGGCGGCGCTAGTTCGTTGGGATTTTATACCATGGCCTATAAGTGGGCCTATTTCCCGTTTTGGCAGATTTACTATCCGCTGTTTGATGTGGCGGTGTCTAGTTTGAGTCGCAGTTTATCCGAGCCAGACCGGTACCGTCTCTATTGTCGGCGGGGCTTGCTGTTGGTTTTTGCTATTTGTATGCCAGCGCTAGCCTATCTGTTTTTGAGCGCTGGCGATGTCACGCTGTTGCTGCTGGGGGCGCGGTGGCTTGACATCATACCCATATTTCGGGTCCTGATTGTGGCGGTATTTGTCGGGGGCCTATATCGAGTCACAAAGTGGATTTATGTTTCGGCTGGGGAGACTCAACGGCAGTTTCGCTGGAGCCTGATTCATACCCCTGTGATGATTGTTGCGATCGCAGTTGGTGTGCAATGGGGAGCCTATGGCGTTGCCGTAGGCTATACCGTCGGTATGGGTCTTTTGAGCTATCCCTCGGTGCTTTATTGCGTGCGCCAATCGCCCATTACCCTAGGCGACGTTATGGGGGCTGTTTGGCGACCTGCGATCGCATCCATTCTCGCGGCCTGTTTGCTGTATCTAGCACAATTACTCACACCGAGCATCAACCTTTTACTCATCAGATTGTTGGTTGCTGGTCTAATATATGCCGTCTTTTATAGCGGTATTTGGATGCTGTTGCCAGGGGGCTACACCCAAAGCAAATTTTTGATCTCAGCGTTGCTCAACAAGCTGCAGTGAGAGCCCATTACACCATAGTTTTACCCACGGAGATTCTATGATTACCGATATTCTCGAACTGGATGAACAAACAAAGCTGCGAGGGCAAATAGTAGTCATCGGCTCTGGCATAGCGGGCTCTGAAGTCGCCACCCACCTAGCCCGCCATGGCCGAGAGGTGATCCTCTTAGAAAGTGGGCGAGACCACTTTGATCCATTGATCCAGTCCCTAAACGATGTGATCTTTCTAGGTAAACGCCATCGCGAGTTAAATCCCAACACCTACTACCATCAATACTTACCTCCTGAACTACGCGGCGTTAGTCGAGTACGTCAGTTCGGCGGCACCAGTAACGTTTGGACCGGTAAATGGAAATATCTGCAACCCTGGGATTTTGAAGGCAGACCTTGGGTCGCAAACAGCGGTTGGCCCATCCGCTTTAGCGATCTCTTAGAACACTATCGATCGGCTGCTAAAGATTACGGGTTTGGTGATTTAGAAGCAGAAGCCATCCGCCCCGAGATTATGACCTTTCGCTCTAAGCTAGCAGCAGATGGGTTAAAGATGAGCAGCTTTTACTGGGAAGAAACCCCCACACGCACAGCAATACGTTTTGGCGAGGAGATGCGCCAATCCCACAACCTAAATGTTGTGCTGGGGGCAACAGCTACCGAATTAAAACTCGATGACTCTCATCAACGGGTGACGGCCATTATTTGCCGTTCGCTCGAAGGTCGAGAACTCATCGTCGAAGGTGATACCATTATCCTGGCGACCGGAGCGTTTGAAACCGCACGTCTACTATTGGCCTCCGACCATCAGCTTCCTAACGGCATTGGTAATGCCCATGATCTCGTTGGTCGCTTCTACACCGACCACCCCAAGCACCATACCGGAAAACTGAGGCCAGGGCCTCTAGCTCAGCACTATGCCCACGAGTTACAATACGCTCCAAAACCACGTTTTTGTGTCTGCTTTGCTCTAGATGACGAGACCCAGCGAGAACACCAGCTACTCGAACATGTTCTCTATCTACAGCCAATCTACGAGAGAGTTACCGATCGGCTCCAACGAATCTTGCGAGGTCGTCCCATCTACCGAGACGGCAATGGCCCAGTGGCCCACTACCGAATCAAGTTTGTGACTGAGCAGGCCCCACAGCTAGACAGTCGCATCAAGCTCAGTACAGAATGCGATGGGCTCGGCCAACGCAAGCTAGAGGTCGACTGGTGCTTTACCGACCACGATCGACGTTCAATGGTAAAGACACTACAACTCCTGACTCAACGATTTGCAGACGTGGGTTTAGGTACCTTCAACTTTGGGAATGATCCACCAAGCCTAGAAAGTATGACAGATGCGGCCCACCAAATGGGGACAACACGTATGGCTCATCGCCCCGAAGAGGGGGTTGTCGATACCAATTGTCGAGTGTTCGGCACTGATAATCTTTATGTTGCTAGTTCGGCAGTATTTCCCACCGGCCCCTCGTATTCCCCCACCTTTACAATTTTGGCACTCGCTCGCCGCTTGAGTCAGCATCTGTTACAGACGACAACCGCTAGGTCCAGCAGTATTTACACAGCCAATAAAACAGACAACAAAATCCTCTAGTCTCTCTTTGGTAAGTTATGAATTCTAACCCCCTTGAATTCTCCATTATCATTCCTACCTATAATCGTCCTCATCGCTTAGAGTTATGCCTGCAGAGCATTGCTCAATTAAACTATCCCAGTGATTGTTTCGAGGTTATTATTGTCGACGATG
This sequence comes from Cyanobacteria bacterium P01_H01_bin.105, assembly GCA_039178155.1. Lineage (GTDB taxonomy): Bacteria > Cyanobacteriota > Cyanobacteriia > Phormidesmidales > Phormidesmidaceae > Leptothoe. Next base: position 1,694 of record JBCDFI010000357.1, on the reverse strand, counting down.
GTAGCCGCATGCCTCTAAACCCGATTACTGAAAAATTTACATCCTCTCTCTCTCTACGTTTAGTTCAACAGCACAATGCAGGTCCGGCCTCTGCCCGCAATACTGGAGCAGCCTCTGCCCAAGGTCATTATCTAGTGTTTACCGATGACGATTGTCAGCCAGCGTCTGATTGGCTCATGTCTCTATCAGATGCTTACCAAAAAGTACCAAACGCCTTGGTTGGCGGACATACCATTAATGCGCTGCCCGATAATCTGTACTCTACAGCGAGTCAATTACTCATTGACTATATTTACAACCACTATAACCAAACACCCGAGAAAGCAACGTTTTTCGCTTCCAATAACTTTGCGATGCCCCGGACACTCTATCAACAGCTACAGGGATTCGACACCAGCTTTCCCCTGGCAGCTGGAGAAGATCGAGAATTTTGCGATCGCTGGCGACACCATGGTTTTCCCATGCATTATGCCCCTGCTATGCAGCTAAACCATGCCCATACGCTTACCCTAGCCTCCTTTTGGCAACAACACGTTAACTATGGTCGCGGAGCATTTCATTTTCACAAAGTTCGCAGCCAGCGGCATTCTCAACCGATGCAAGTAGAGCCATTCGCGTTCTATTTTCGGCTGCTTACCTATCCTTTTGCTAGACATCAGGGAAAGCGTGCATTGAGTCTTTCTGCCCTATTTTTTCTATCTCAAGTTGCTAATGTAGTGGGCTTTGCTTGGGAAAAATATAAACAGCGTTCCCTCGATTCCCCAGTGACGGCAACGTCTTCTTTCTAAACAACCTTGATGATCGCGGGTCTACACTTCATGATGGGCCTGACTAGAAAGCTTATTCCACCGGGAGAAAACCAGCCCTCAATCCACGGGAAGGATTTCGTAAGCGGATTTTGAGGTCCTTATGGGTGCAAGGAATCGGAGCATCCCAACATTTCACGCCATCGTTGGCAGGTTTAAAGTATTGGACATCATAGGACTGCTTATCTTCTACCCTAACACTTGGCATTGTCGGGGGCAGGAGCAAACGAGCTTGAATGGTTGGTTGCAACAGGACAAGGACTGTAATGAGTCCGAATCCCACATAAAACACATTAGACAGGTAACTAGTAAAGCTTCGCCTCGAAAAAAATCGAGATAATCGCCAATTTAATTGATTAAAATAAGCTGTTCCTAGAACAGCAATTCCAATGGCTGGAATCATGACAAAGTAACCCAAGCCAAAGCGAACCATCGGCGCACGGAGCATGATAAACACCATACCAATGAGACTACAGCCGAATAACCACGGAGTGCCATAGACTCTCTGCCTATAAGCCGATCTGAAGGTGGGCACGACAAAAAGTGTAGATAGCAGCATCAATATCAGCATTACCGAATTAAAGCGAGAAAATTTTAGCCATTCCCATAGCTGCCAAAAGAATCGATTGGCTCCAGGTGGAATATCACCAAAATTGTGATCCCAAAGACTGATAATTTCCACCGCTTTGTCGATAACGTCTGTTGACACTCTCCAGGGTACGTCCATGCACAGCATAGAAGAGGGATAAAGAGGACACCCAGACGTCATGATACTGACTATCATGAGAGGTGACAAAAGCAACAGAGAGACCAACCCTCCCATCAACAAGCGACGGAGATCTAGAAATTGCTGCTGCCAATAAAATAGGAAAGCAATTGGTAACAGGG
>JBCDFI010000356.1:0-5830 GCA_039178155.1 Cyanobacteria bacterium P01_H01_bin.105 | reverse complement strand
GGGAATGCTGATTCAAAATGCAAAATTATTGGCCGCTGTAAAGCAACACGAGCAGATTTTGAAAGATCAAGGGCTAGGGCAGGGTGAGTCTGCTGAAAGCTGACTTCAGAGAACGCAAGCGATTGTTAATATTTCGAAGATTAATGCTGTAGTACAGCTTTTTGAAAAATTCTGTTGAGTTCACAGCGACTCCTTAGGATGTGAGTAAGCTCAAACTTGATTTATATCTTGATGCAAAGATACTTTTCATAAAGGTAAAGACCAAGAATCTCGATATCGAGATATAGTATGGCTGTGACTTAAGATCGCATCAACAAAATTCTGACTCGACCAAACTCTACGAATTACTCATGCTATCGTCCGAGGCCATGACGAACCGTATCGATCGTCTTGAAAAAAACGAACTTGTCACCCATCTGCGCGATCCCAATGACCATCGCAGTGTTACGGTGCAGTTCTATGGTGCAGTTCACGGAAATAGGTATTGAACACGTCGATATAGTAATGCCTGCTTTATTTGAGTGAGAAAATTAGCTATTGAATACGCTCAGCAAAATCGAAACAGAGAGGTTGGTTTCCCTGCTCAGAAAGTTTCTAGCTACGCTCAGTCAGCAATGGTAAACATAAAGCTGTTGTGAAATAGTCAGCATTCAGATCTATCTCATGAGGCCTTTAGAATGATCAACCTCCAAACGTCCTCAAAGTGAGTGAGAAAAATAGAGCACCCTGGAAAGTTATCCTTTAAACTTCCCTAGCTACTAAGTAGGTTGACTCAATTAGCTCTTATCTTAGATATCGCCAGCCCCCTTACGTCCCCGAATCTTGGGGGAGACTAAACTCAAAGCCCCCAGAATTTAGGGTTTGGGGGCAGATTCTAAAAAGTTAAACAATTTGTTGATATCTGATAAAAGATTGAACTCACCTACTTATTGAAACTTTTGGATTGCTTATTAAAAGTCTATTAGTTTACTTTTGTTATAGCATTAGTCTGTTTTTATCAGGTAGTCTTTTTATACCTGGTCATTCTCAACCTGGAGATGGCTCTGGGCATTGTCTGCATTTTCAATATCTCTTTAAATAGCTCTTGTGCTAGCCACTTTCTAGTTTAACCAGGTCTGTTTTCTGAGGTGCACTCACTTCCAGGAGTTTCAGTCTTAGCCATTAAATAACGAATACAATATTTTTTTCAGGAGATTAAACTGTGACTATTTCCCTGTTGGCATATACTCCAACCTCTCGAAACACTAGGGTTGCTGCGTTTAACATTGGCAGTGAAGAAAGCCCTAAAATTTACGATCGCACCAATTTATTACAGGCACAAGAGCTAGACAGTCTGATCTATGCGGCTTATCGCCAAATATTTAATGAGCAACAGATAATTGGGCATCATCGTCAGCCTTTTTTAGAGTCACAGCTAAGAAGTAACCAGATTACTGTTCGCGATTTTATTCGCGGTCTGGTCACGGCCGATAGCTTCCGCCGCTGGGTATATGACTGCAATAACAACTATCGATTTGCCCAGATCTGTATTCAGCGAATTTTAGGTAGAGATATCTATAATCAGGCGGAGGCTCAGGCCTGGTCTATTGTATTAGCAACTAAAGGTCTAATCGGCTTTATCGATGATCTTCTAGATAGCGATGAATATCTGGAAACCTTTGGGGATGATACGGTGCCCTATCAGCGACGGCGAGTGTTGCCTCAGCAGGCAGTGGGAGACTTACCCTTTGCTCGCATGGCTCGCTATGGTCCAGCGCATCTAGATCAACTAATTGATCTGGGGCATCGGTACACAAAGAAATCATTGATACCAAACTGGTGGGAGTTTCCCAAAGCCCCCACTTCACCGTTGGCCTATGTGGCGGGCAGTTTGGTTGCGTTTTCAGTGCTGTATTTAATCGCGCTTACCCCTATCGTTTCACCGTAATGCTGCTGGCCTGACATAAAACTTAAAAGGGGAAGCATTCTCAATAATCTGGGAATGCACTAGAGTTTATTTGAGCCTTATTGACCTTCTATGTCAATAAGGCTTGCTTTTGACTACAGGACTCATAACTATGACAACGTCTGTTGCAACAAGCGCAGCGGGCTCTCCGCCTTGGTGGGCGGGTAATGCTCGACTGGTTGATTTATCTGGGCGATTGCTCGGTGCCCATGTTGCCCATGCAGGTCTGATTGTGCTTTGGGCTGGATTGATTACCCTCTTTGAGGTCAGTCGTCTCGATACGGCACGCCCCTTGTATGAGCAAGGCTTTATTTTGCTGCCCAATTTGGCACGTTTGGGCTACGGCTTAGGCGATGGGGGGACTATCGTGGATAGTCATCCTTATTTTGTGGTGGGAGCAGTGCATCTAATCAGCTCTGCTTTTCTTGGGTTTGGGGGTATTTTTCATACCCTTAAGGGCCCTGCTACCTTGAGCGGTAGCTACGCTTATGACTGGAGTGATGGTGACAAAATGACCCAAATTTTGGGGTCACACCTAGTACTGCTGGGCGGCGGTGCGTTGCTGCTGGTGGCCAAGGCTGTGGTTCTTGGTGGATTGTACGATCCCATCACCCAGTCGGTGCATGTGGTTTCGCCCAATACTAATCCAGCTGATATTTTTGGCTACCTATTTGCCGGTAAATTTTGGTTGGCAGGGGTGGATAACCTGGAGGATGTCGTTGGCGGCCATCTGTACATCGGTATTATCTTAATTGCAGGGGGTTTGTGGCATATTACGAGTCAACCTGCGGCTTGGGTAAAACAGCTGTTTGTGTTTTCAGGTGAAGCCTATTTGGCCTATAGCTTAGGCGCTCTAAGTCTGATGGCATTTGTGGCCACTCTGTTTGTGTCCGTTAACTCCCTAGTATTTCCCACGGAGTTTTTTGGCCCCACCTTAACCATCGAATTTGACCGAGTACCTTATTTCGTGAGTACGTCACCTGTTGACGGTTATTCATCACGGGAATGGTTGGCCAATGCCCATTTCTGGCTAGGATTCTTTTTTCTTCAAGGACATCTTTGGCATGCGCTGCGCTCCGCAGGTTTTGACTTTGGTCAGGGCCAAGTAACCCAGGATGTGGGTGGACGTGTGGCGGCCCCAACTGAGCAGATGGCCATTAGCCAACTCAAAACTTATTAGGTATTTCCTCGAACTCGAAAAGGATATGTCGGTTGAAGGCCCCCTTTTTATGAACGTATCTACGTTCTTCCAATTAGGCATATTGGGAAACCTCAATCCTTACAGGAACAAGGCTCAAAGCCCCTAAGTTTGGGAGTGAGAGCATATATAACTGGTAGCTTTTTGACCAGAAATATCCTTAGTTATCTCTGTTGCTGATTTAAGGGATAAATCTATCTGTTGAAGTTGCTGTTTAGCATCTCGCGGCTTAACAGGAATCAGCAACGTCAAACACCAACTAAAAAAGAAGGTGAATTTATGACTGCAACTGCACTGAGTAGTCGGCCTGTTTCCCAGCGTGTAGGCTGGTGGGCCGGTAATGCTCGATTTATTGATTTTTCTGGCAAACTCTTGGGGGCTCATGTGGCCCATGCGGGGCTGATCACCCTTTGGGCTGGGGCTATGACCCTGTTTGAGCTATCTCGCTATAGCCCAGATATACCGATGTACGATCAGGGGCTGATTTTGTTGCCTCACTTGGCCACCTATGGCGTCGGCATCGGTGAGAGTGGCGTGATTGTTGATGCCTATCCATTTTTAGCCGTGGGCATGTTCCATCTGGTGGCCTCGGCTGTGCTAGGTGCGGGTGGCATTTATCACTCATTTTTAGGCCCCGACCGGCTCAAGCAAGATAGCTCCTTTGCTGGCTTTTTTGGCTATGACTGGAGCGACGATCGCAAGATGACCACCATCATTGGTATCCATTTGGTGCTACTGGGGTTGGGAGCTTGGTTGCTTGTAGCCAAAGCCATGTTCTGGGGTGGTCTGTACGATCCTGACCTCGATGCCATGCGCGTGGTGAATAATCCTACTCTGGGGGCAGGCACCATTTTTGGCTATCTGGTCGGTGCCCATGGTGAAGCCGGTATGGCCGCAGTCGATAACCTAGAAGACATTGTCGGTGGCCATATTTGGGTCGGTTTGATGTGTGTGCTAGGGGGCATTTGGCATATTGCCACCCGTCCCTTTGGCTGGGCTAAGCAAGTGCTGGTCTACAGTGGCGAAGCCTATCTTTCCTATAGCCTGGGCGCATTGGCCTATATGGGAATTTTTGCCGGGTATTTTGTCACGGTTAATAATACGGCTTACCCAGAGGTGTTTTACGGTCCGCTCGGATTCTTGGGCAATCGTGAAGTGGTTCCTGTACGTACCTGGTTAGCTGCATTTCACTTTGCCTTTGGTGGGTTGCTGTTGGCAGGTCATCTCTGGCATGCGATACGCGCCAGAGCCCAAGCCCAGGGTTATAGCTTTGGTAAAGGTGAATTTGTGCTTAGCTACAACCCTGAGATAGGGAATATGAACACCCCCCTCAATAGCTCTGACTTGAGCTTACTGTGGATCAATAACCTGCCGATTTACCGTCCAAGCCTATCTCCTTTTTCCCGTGGCTTAGAAGTTGGCATGGCCCATGGTTACTTTTTGTTTGGCCCCTTTGCCCTATTGGGGCCTCTACGCAATACCACCTCGGCAGATCTAGCTGGACTGCTGTCTGCCTGCAGCCTGGTGCTGATTTTAACCTTAGGGCTTTCGCTCTATGGTCGAGCTGCCTTTGTGCCTAATAAGCCAATAGCAGGGGAACTGCCGGAAAACCTTAAGTCCGCTGAAGGGTGGAGTCAGTTTGCCACTAGCTTTTTTGTGGGTGGTGCTGGCGGCGCGCTGTTCGCCTACTTACTCGTGAGCAATGCCGATCTGTTGTTCACGATCCAAAGTGTGGCCAACTAAGCGGGTGCTTTTTGAATCTGTCAGTCTAAATCTTCCAAACTTCTTTTAAAAAGAATAATTCTCAATAAGTGGATTCCATGTATACTCATCTAGAGACAAGTCTAATTGACTTTAATTATCAATTGGACGGGAATTCGCCAAGGGGGCTATTACTCCATTAGGTAGCCCCCGCTTTCTTTCACGTTGACTAAGGGAGTCGATATGGCCAAAGTAGGTTTGTTTTATGGTTCTACTACAGGTAAAACCGCTGACGCTGCAGAACAAGTACAAGCAGCATTGGGTGGAGACTCAGTAGTAGATCTAGTTGAGATTGAAGAGGCAGATGCTCTGACTGCCTATGACTATTTGATTATTGCCTGCCCCACCTGGAATATTGGTGAGCTGCAGGATGACTGGGCAGCTGTGTTTGACGATCTTGATGATGTGGACTTCAGTGGCAAAACTGTTGCTTACATGGGTACAGGTGACCAAATAGGCTATGCAGATAACTTTATGGATGCCATGGGGCAACTAGAAGAGAAAATTGCCGGTTTAGGTGGTAAAACCGTCGGCTATTGGCCTGCAGATGGTTATGACCATGAAGCCTCTTTAGCTATTCGCGATGGCAATAAGTTTTGCGGTTTAGCCTTAGATGATGATAACGAGGCTGAGAAGACTGAAGATCGCATCAAAACTTGGACTGCTCAGATCAAACAAGCAATGTCGCTTTAAGCTATCTTTTTAAACTCCTCTCTGTAGATAGCTTTTTCTAATGCTCCGGTCGATGGTAGGGTCTCCTCCTAGCTTTCTGTTAAAGAAACGCTGAACTGTTGACTGGAGCAATCTAAACTTTGCGTTTCTCTCTTCATTTTTCTCTTCATTTGTATGAATGTTATTGCCATAGTTCTACGTATAGTAGGCAGTGTGGGAGTGACAGTTGGGATTTGTGTTATTTTGCTGTTTTG
>JBCDFI010000355.1:0-5847 GCA_039178155.1 Cyanobacteria bacterium P01_H01_bin.105 | reverse complement strand
TTGATTGAGTTCATGCTAGATGACACCAAACCTGTGGGTCCCATTAGAAATACCTCTTGATTCTTTTGCTAGATGACATCCTCGACAGGAGAAGCTTTTCAGCACAGCTTTATGTCCGTATATTGGAATTTTAAATTGCTGGTTGTCCAGAGAGCTGACGCAGCTAGCAGATAATGTTTTAAACCAAGGTCCACCGGTCTGGGACAAAGACGCCATTGATAGATCTCGTTACACCCTCACAGAACTGATCGACGATATTCGAGCCCCGCGCTCAAGGGCAGAACTACTAGCGTCTGGCACTCAACTGTATGATGAGGTAGCAAATCATTATCTGCGGAGGCGCAACCTTTGGTCTGCCAGCGGCAAGACCATTCCCAGACGGTTACAGCAAATTTCTCCACAGTTTGCCGATCAGTTTGAAGAGAGCTTTGCCGCTCTATTTACCCATGGAGAGACTGACAAGCTTATAAAGTTAGTAGAGAATATGCTAACACCAGATGGCGGTTGGTTATTTGAGGGGTATAAACTTGTTGCCTCTGTCTCCTGGAGAAAACCTATCTAAACAGGGTATTGCTCCTAACTCCATCGGTGTCCTCGCCTATCTTGTCTCTATTCCCTGCGTCAGTCGCATCCACATGGGCAGCTGGGTATCGCCGCCGCCCTCAATGCGTTCCAGGGCTGTCGCCATCTCCACCCGTACATCAAATTCAGATTCTTGCGTCACGGCCTGCCGCAGAGGCTCAATTACCGTTTGATCGCCAAGCTCAGTCATAAATCGAGCCGCTCGCCAGCGTACTAATTTCGATTCATCCATAAGCGCCTCGGCCATTGTTGCCATGGCGCTGGCATCACCCAGATCACTCAGGGCATCCCCAGCGATTCGACGGACCATGGCTGACGGATCGTTCCGCACCACACGACATAGAGGGGTAATCGCAATTTCTAAAGTGCTGGCCCCCAAAAGGGCCGCTGCCCAACGTCGAATGGAGCTTTTCTCATCATCGAGCACGGCTACTACGGCCGCAAAATTATCGGTAGTGACGTCGAGCTGTTGCAATGCCTTTAACCGTTTTTTCCAGTCAGGATGGCTCAACTCATCCACTATCTGAGCTGCGTTGTCGGGGGCGTGAACTGTGGCGCTAACGGCAGCCGCTTCAATCCGGGCCAGTTCTTCAGGGTCAAACAAACTATCGATTTCATCGACCACTAGCTGAGCCACCTGCTCAGGCTCACCAGCTGGGGCCTGATACGGTTCCCAGCGTCGTTCCATCACATAGTCAGCGCCTGTTTCACGAATGGTCCGTTGGAGTGCCTGACTAAAGCGCTCGGGTAAAGACACTCGGGCCTGCTGTCCATCTGCTGCGGTGGCCTTGACCTGTACTGGAATGCCGCGAAACATCTGAACCGCCACGTCTAGCATGCCTAAATTTGAGCCAGGGGTTTGATTGTCAAGCGGCTGCGCTGGCTCAGCCACCTGGGTCAGGAGCTTAGCATCCGCATTGTCGGCGATACCAATCGCTTTAGCCGCTGTAGCTAAAATCGGTTGCCATTCTGAACTGCCTTGGCGGGTAAGAGTGATAAAGTCTTGAACGGCAAAGACGGACTTCACTCCTCCGATGGTCAACAGTTGTTGAACGACTTCAGGAGTAGCGTCGGGTACGTTGCTATCCTTATCTAGGGTTAGGGCTTTGGAGCTAATGGTCCCATCCAGATTGAGCTTGATGCAGTTAGGGCTGGGGGTGGTTTCGATGGAGAGCAGTCGCATGGGCTTAATGGCACTGGGCTCAGTTAACCATATCAAATGTATCGATGAAGGCCACAGGTTTGCTAACCTAGATTCTCAAAGAGATAGGAAATGACTAATACTGTTATCACAGCCAACAGAGGACTGCGGAGACAGCCTCTAGTCTAGAAAATTGGCAAAGACGATATCACCCTGATCTAACCAGTCGGTGGGGCTGACTGCTAGGCGTGCGATCGCACATTCCTTAATAACTTAATAAACAACCAAATTCCATGGTGTACACTCTTAATAGGAATACTTCCTATTAACTGCTTTTAGGGATAGACCAATTTGCCTAAAAGCATTAGATGCCTGCATCGGCCAGCCACACCATGCCCAAAATCCTCACTCGTCAAAACATTAATGAGCTGTTTAGTCAGTCATCCTGTACTCAGCAAAAGAGCACCACTGGCGACATTGAGTTAATCTGGCCCACGGACATTGCCACAGGCCACAACCGTATTATTCAGCTGCGACCGGGATTACAGCTATGGTGCGAAACCCTAACCCCCCATGGCGATCTGCAGCTGCAGGCAGACTATTTGCCTTCCGATCCCTTTGGTCTAATCTTTATACTGTCTGGCAATTTTCAATCAACCCTTACCCGTAGTAGCGAAACCGTAGACGTTCTCACCAAGGGAGGTTTAAATATTTTGGGCTATGGCGGTACTGCCCAAGGGACCATCAATTATCTATCAGGGCAAACTATACAGATTGTTCAGATTGTCATTGAACCCTGGTTTATGGGTGAACTGGTTGAACGTAACCCCATGAATTTGCCACGGCCACTGCGAGAAATTCTGCAAGGAGATCTCTCCCAAGCCTACGTCCACATGGGTGAAACAAATCCAACGATGCAGATGGCACTGCACCAGCTGTGGCACTGCCCCTATCAGGGGCTGACCCGATTGATGTATCTAGAGAGTAAAGCCATTGAACTCCTAGCCCTGAAGCTATACCAGCTGAGCGAAGATGAAGCCAAGCCGCTGCCCAAAGCCTTAAAGTCTCAAGATGTTGAGCGAATTCACCAGGCTAAAGATTTGTTGCTCAGCGACATCGAAAATCCCCCCTCGCTGATCGCCCTCGCCAGAGCCGTTGGCCTCAACGACTATAAGCTCAAACAAGGCTTCCACCATGTGTTTGGCACCACCGTGTTTGGCTATTTACACAACTATCGCATGGAAAAAGCTCGACAGCTATTACAAACCACCGACCTCACCGTGGCTGAAGTTGCCTATGCCATCGGCTTTTCCAACCGCAGCTATTTTGCTGCCGCCTTTAGACGCAAGTTCAACATCAATCCCAAAGCCTATTTACTCCAAAGCCAGCGAGAGCGATATCTACCCTAAAAATCCGTCCTGTGGCCAGAAAAATCCGCCCAGGAATCATCTCCAACCTCGAAATTCTCTATGATGCCCTTAATCTATTTGAGAATGGCTCTCAACTGCTAATTCTCGATGATTTAAGTGTGAAGAGGGAACTGGATGAACGTCTGGCAGCTGATTAGAAACGCGGGCATTATCGGCATTATGGCCATTGTTTTAATGGCACCGGCTGAAGCAACCCCACTAGTCAAGGAATCTTCAGAGAAGCGAACTGACCTAATGGAATCCATTGAGGCAGAGGTTCTAAGTCAGGCGGATGAGGGTGAAGAAGAGACAGAAGATGATGAAGGAACCCTGCGAATTGTCGTAACCGCCGAGAAAACGCCAGAGGCGGTTCAAGACATTCCCATCAGCATTACGGTCTTTGAACAACAAGATATTGAAGATGCTGGCATTCGAGACTTTGAAGATGCAGCCCGCAATACTCCTAACTTCTCTGTCTTTGATGGTGCTGGCAGCCGCTATTTCTATAACTACAGCATTCGTGGCCTGGGTAACAATAACTTTTTAGCCAGGGATGCGGTGAGTTTTTATGTAGACGATGTTCCCTACGACTATGGTGGTTTTATTGGTCTAGATCTGTACGATTTAGAACGCATTGAGATACTGCGGGGTCCCCAAAGTACGCTGTATGGACGCAGTGCCTTCTCCGGGGTGGTCAACGTTATCACTCAGAAACCCACCAATGAGTATGAGTTTGGCACCGCTGCCCGCTACGGTAACTTTGACGATTTTGAAGTGCAGGGAAATGTCAGCGGTCCCCTGGTAGACGACACTCTTTTCTTCAGACTCTCGGGCACCTATGGCGCACGGGATGGCTATATCGACAATACATTTCTCAATGACGATCTAGCCGACTCATCGGGGGGAAATGGTCGCCTGCAGCTGCGTTGGACCCCTAACGATGCTTGGGAGGTGGACCTCACTGGAGCGTTCTCGGACTATGACGAAGATGGGATTCCCCTAGTCACCATTGATGACGATCCCTTTACGGTTGACAGTAATGAAGGCGGATTTGCCAAGCTCAATACCAACAGCCAATCTCTGCGCATTGCCTATAGCCAGCCAGAGTTTCGGGTAACCTCCGTGAGTGCGCGGCGGTTTTCCCGTGCAAATCAAGCCGCTGATGTGGACGGAGGGCCGATTGATTTAGGTGTCTTTAGCAGTGACTTTGACTCAACGGTATTCACCCAAGAGATTCGTCTGCAGTCACCGGAAGCGGCAGAGCGGTTTCAGTGGACCACGGGGGGATATTTTGAATCGCGACAGTTTAATACCCAGGATGATGGTCTCACCTTTGGGGATGATGCCGCTGCCATATTTGGTTTCCCTGGTGGCACAACCGACTTGCGTAGCAGTGATAGCGATGAACGCTTTTGGGCGATTTTTGGTCAGGCTAGCTATGATGTCACCGAAGCGCTGACGCTGACCGGAGGATTACGCTACGAGAACTATCGCAGTGAGCTGAACAACCTAACGGAATTGTTTGTCATACCAGGACTACCAGCTCAACCCCTGGCAGAGTTCAATGATGTCACTGAAAGTGGTGATATTTTCTTGCCACGGGTGGCGGCAGAGTATCGCATTAATCCTGATGTCATGGTGTATGGCAGTATCGCTAAGGGCTATCGTCCTGGCGGTGTCAACTATCGAGCCAGTAATGAGGATACCCTCACCTTTGATTCTGAGATTGGTTGGAATTTTGAGCTGGGAGCCAAGTCCACCTGGCTAGACAATCGGCTGGGGGTAAATCTGGCCGTGTTCCACAATATTGTGGATAGCTATCAGGTGCAGATTCCAGGACCGTTAATTGTCACCAATGAGATTACCAATGCCGATGCGCGCATTACCGGCGTGGAATTAGAAGCGCGAGCCACTCCCATAGAGGGGCTAGATATTATCGCTGGGGTGGGCTATTTAGATGCTGAATTTTCAGACTTTACCAATGAGTTTACGGGGGAGAGTTTTACCAACAATACATTGCCCCTAGCCCCTGAATTTACCTACAACCTGGCGCTCCAGTATCGTAGCCCTAGCGGTCTATTTGGCCGTGTCGGTGTGCAGGGCACAGGTCAAACTTTCTTTGATGAATCGAATGATTTTAAGCAGGCTGCCTATGCGGTGGTAAATGCTCGTCTGGGGTATGAGTGGGACAGTACGGGTATTTATTTCTTTGCCAACAACATTTTTGATAAAGAATATCTCACCCAGGGGGCTGATATTGGCACGGGCCAGGTGGGGCAGTATGGTTCTCCTGCTACGTTTGGTATGCAAGTGAATAGCCGGTTTTAGTCAAACGACTCAGGGCAGGTCTCAGGTGAAGTGAACCCCTAGGTGAGGTTTTGGATGCTATGGGAAGGTTGTCTCTCGGACACGAGATTGACGATAGTCTGCTCAGCAACTAAACAATCTCGTTGGCAAATCCGCTGTAGTAATGGCTGATTGTGGCTAATGGCGATGATGCCCACATCATATTGGTGAGCAAATTCTAGGACCACCTGCCAAATCAATGCCTGGGTATTGGCATCGAGCATAGCCGTCATTTCATCGGCAATCAGATAGCGGGTGTTGCGGTTCAGCACGCGGGCGATCGCAACTCGTTGCAGTTCTCCGCCGCTCAACTCATGGGGATAGCGGGTCAGCCAACCGGGATGAATGCCGAGGGCATCCAGGATGTGG